>CAVGIZ010000038.1:0-14216 GCA_963629255.1 Anaerovoracaceae bacterium | reverse complement strand
TTAGGTTGCTTACGCGATAACTAATCAAAAATAGGGGGTTGACCAGAAAAAAAAAAAATATGCTATAATAAGTGGCATCTTAAGGGTTAATAGGTTTTGCCGCGGTGTGCGGGGAAGTTCGAAAGCCCAATAAATAAAGGACATAACGATTATGAAGCATATTTGGTTGAAGGGTGCGCTGATGGGCGCGGCGGTGTTGATGGGCTCGATTGGGTTCGAGGCTCAGGCGGGCTGGGTGTATGCAAACGGGAATTTGACTAATGAAGAGAATGGTTATGTTTTGAAGACTGTTCAGTTGTCGTTGACCGATGGGGATGGGAATAAGGTTAATGGGTTGCGCGTTTATCAGATTGTGACGCAGGGGTCGGGTGATATTGACTTTACGGGATTTGAGACGGAGACGGGGCTTCGTGTGATTTCCTCGACCATTACTTTGAGTTCGGCACCTGAATTGCGTCGGTTCATTGCGCCGGATGTATTGGAGGTGTCGCCGTGGGCCGCGTTTAAGGATGCGCCGCTTTTGGCGGAGATTTCTCTTCCGAAGGTGGTTACGCTTGCGGGGGCTTTGTTTCAGGGATGTACGAATTTGAAGTGCGCGGTGGAATTGCCAGCAGTGAAGACGATTGATAAGTGGGCATTTAAGGGATCGGCGATTACTTCATTTTCTGCACCGAAGTTGACACAGGTGACGGAGTATTTATTGCAGGGGAATTCGGAATTGACGACGGTTGTGGTGGGGCCACTTTGCGCGACGAATTTTGTGAGTGGATGTTATTCGAGCTGTCCGAAGTTGGCGTCGATTACGCCTGCGCCGATTATTACATCGGAGAATTGCACGAGTCCATTCAATGCGAATAACACGGCCTATTTTTCGGCGAATGCGTTGGTGATTAGGGGAGATGGGGTGAAGAAGATTCCGAATAGTTATTTGAAGAATGTGCCCGAGTTGAAGTGGATTGAGGTTACGTGCAATAATATTGAGACGGTTGACGCGTGGGCGTTTCAGGGGATTGCCGCGGATGCGGAGATTCGGTGGGAGGGATTGATGCCGACGACGTTTTCGGATGTTGCATTTTATGGGGATGTGAAGAAGGCGCTCAAGCGTAAGAGGTTGATTGTGTTGGGGGATGAGAAGAATATTGCGAGTTGGAAGGCTTCGACGTATTTCAATGAGTTGACGGAGGATGATAAGACGGGGACGTTTAGCGCGGACTATTTGGAAGCGAAGAAGTTTGGTCGGGTTGTGGGGACGCTTACATATATGTGGGTGATTGATGGGCGGCAGGGGTTGTGCATAAGGATACAGTGAGAAGAGAAACAATGACAACGGGGACCTGCGGCCCCCGCGCCCCCGCGAAGGAGAGGACAAACTTAGTGGCGGATGATAATATCAAGCCAGGAAAGCTGGTTTAGATGGTGTGCCGTGAGCGAAGGCAGGAGAGGCTTTTGGGGTGGAAGCAACGATGGGGGCATTTAGGCGGGTTTTGAAGTGAAGATGAAGTTGGGGGGTTGATTGTTGCGGCAGAATATGGTATAATATACAGCATGAAGGTTTATAATAGTTTGACGCGGCGGAATGAAGAGTTGGTGCCGCTGGAGAAGAATGAGATTCGGCTGTATACGTGCGGTCCGACGGTGTATAACTTTGCGCACATTGGGAATTTTCGGGCGTATACGTTTGAGGATATTTTGCGTCGGGTGATTCAATTCAATGGGATGAAGGTTCGGCAGGTGATGAACTTGACGGATGTGGACGATAAGACAATTCGTGGGGCGAATGCGGCGGGGGTGAAGCTGACGGATTATACGAAGACGTACAAGGATGCGTTTTTTGCGGATTTGAAGAAGTTGAATGTGCAGCCGGCGGAGGTGTATCCGGCGGCGACGGATCATATTCCGGAGATGATTGCGCTTGTGCAGAAGTTGATGGAGAAGGGTGTTGCGTATCAGAGTGAGGATGGGTCGGTTTATTTTAATGTGAGGAAGTTTCCTGGGTATGGGAAGTTGGCGCATATTGACTTTGAGCATCAGCAGACGGGTGCGCGGTGCGCGGCGGATGAGTATGACAAGGAGAATGTTGGGGATTTTGCGTTGTGGAAAGCGTGGGAGGAGTCGGATGGTCCGGTTGGGTGGGAATCGCCGTGGGGGCGTGGGAGGCCTGGTTGGCACATTGAGTGTTCGGCGATGTCGATGAAGTATTTGGGTGAGACGTTTGATTTGCACACGGGTGGGATTGACAATTTGTTTCCGCATCATGAGAATGAGATTGCGCAGGCGGAGGCGGCGACTGGGAAGGAGTTTGTGAAGACGTGGATGCATTGTGCGCATTTGCGGGTGAATGGTGAGAAGATGTCGAAGTCGGCGGGGAATTTTTTCACGCTGAGGGATTTGATTGAGAAGGGGTACACGGGGCGTGAGATTCGGTATGTTTTGATTAATGCGCATTATCGGCAGGGGTTGAATTTTGCGTTTTCTGCGTTGGAGGATGCGCGGAAGGCGCTGGCGCGGATTGATGCGTGTGTGGAGACGGCGACGGAGGGTGAGGTGCCGGATTGGGCGCAGAAGCATGTGGATGATTTTACGGCGGCGGTGAATGATGATTTGAATACGCCGAAGGCGTTCGCGGCACTTTTTGAATTGGTGAGGGAGACGAATGCGCATGGGGGCGGACGTGTGCTGGGGGCGTTTCGGCGGATGGATGAGGTGCTGGGGATTATTTTCTTTGGGAAGGCGGAGAAGGCTGAGGTGCCGGCGGAGGTGCAGGCGATGTTGGAGCAAAGGGCCGCGGCGCGGAAGGAAAAGAATTGGGCGGAGAGCGATCGGTTGCGGGATGAGATTGCCGCGGCGGGTTGGATTGTGAAGGATTCGAAGGAGGGGCAGACATGCACCAAGAAGTAAAGAGTGCCGCGGAGTTTGAGGCGGCGGTTCGCGAGGGGGAGGTGCTGGTGGATTTTTGGGCGACGTGGTGTGGGCCGTGCCAGATGATGGGGCAGGTGATTGAGGGGGAGATTGAGCCTGCGATGCCGGGGTTGAAGGTTGTGAAGGTGAATGTGGACGAGGCGCCGGAGTTGGCGGTGAAGTTTGGTGTGATGTCGATACCGGCGTTATTTTGTTATAAGGGGGGGCGGCAGGTGGCGTCATTTGTTGGGGTGACGAGCGCGGCAGAAATTTTAGGAGCTTACAAATAAAAGGTAAAAAGAAAAGTCAAAAGAAGGAGACGAGACAATGAACAAGTATATGGATCAATTTATGGCGGCCTTTCCGTATGAGGGGCTGACGTATGACGATGTCACGTTGGTGACACAGTATGCAGATTTTCTGCCGGACGATACGTCGCTTGAGACGAAGTTGACGTCGCGGATGAAGATGAAGGTGCCGTTTATGTCTGCGGCGATGGACACTGTGACGGAGGCGCCGATGGCGATTGCGATGGCGCTTGCTGGTGGCATTGGGTGCATTCACAAGAATTTGGAAGAGGATGAGCAGGCGGCGCAGGTGGCGCGGGTGAAGAACCATTTGAATGGTTTGATTGCGAGTCCGGTGTGTTTCCATGCGAATGATGACATTAGCTTTTTGCGGAGCGAGAAGAAGCGCATGGGGTTGAAGTTCAATGGGTTCCCGGTGTTGGATGCGGACGACAAGTTGGTGGGGATGATTACGTCGTCGGACATGCGGTTTGCGCCGATGAACGCGATGGTGTTGAAGGATGTGATGCAGCCGTGCCCGATTACGGGGGATAAGAATACGTCGTTGAAGAAGGCGTATGATTTGATGCGGAAGGCGAAGATTGGTAAGTTGCCGCTGGTGGATAAGAACGGGAAGGTGATTGGGCTTTATTCGTTCACGGATGTGGCGCGTATTATTGAGAATTCGAATGCGGGTTATAACTGCGATGAGAAGTTCCGGTTGCGCGTGTCGGCGTCGGTGTCAGGTGGCAAGGGGGATTTGACGCGGATGGAGAAGTTGGCCGCGGCGGGTGTGGATGTTGTTGTGGTGGATTCGGCGCATGGTCACACGAAGGGGATTATGGAGATGACGAAGTACATCGTCAAACATTATCCGAAGGTGGATGTGATTGCGGGGAACATTGCGACGGGTGAGGCGGCGGTGGCGCTGGCGAAGTGCGGTGCGCATGCTGTGAAGGTGGGGATTGGGCCTGGTTCGATTTGCACGACGCGTGTGGTGTGCGGCGTGGGGATTCCGCAGTTGACGGCGGTGTATAACGCGGCGAAGGCGTTGCGCGGGACGGATGTGACGGTGATTGCCGATGGCGGGATTAAGCTATCGGGCGATGTGCCGAAGGCGCTCGCGGCGGGTGCGGATTCGGTGATGCTTGGGAGCGTTTTGGCGGGGACGGAGGAGAGCCCGGGCGAGAAGATTTATTCGAATGGGCGGCAGTATGTGGTGTATCGCGGGATGGGGTCGATGGCGGCGCTCAAGAATGGAAAGGGGTCGCGTGCGCGGTACTTCCAGGATAATGAGGCGGAGGATGAGCTTGTGCCGCAGGGCATTGAGGGCATGGTGCCGTACTCGGGGCATGTGAAGTCGATTATGACGCAGTTCTGTGGTGGGCTTCGCGCGTCGCTTGGGTATTGCGGTGCGAAGACGATTGCGGAGTTGCAGAAGAAGGGTAAGTTCTATCGTGTGACGACGGCGGGATTGCGTGAGGCGCGGCCGCATGACATCACGATTACGAAAGAAGCACCGAACTATCGGACCTAAGTGAAAGAGAAAACGGGAAAGTCGTTCCAAGACTACGGGCGCGAGTGGTTGGATACGTTGGTCGTCGCGATTTCTGTCGCGATGGCCTTTCGTGCTTATTTCTTTGAGCCGTTCAACATTCCGACGGGGTCGATGCAGCCGACGTTGTGGGGGTATCACACGCAGGTGGGGACGGAGAAGGGGACGTGGGATACGATGCCGCTGTCGATTGGGAAGTGGCTGTGGACGGGGGAGCGCGTGGTGGATTACAAGGCGCCGGCGTCGGGCACGGTGCGAATTGCGCCGCGGAATGATGGGTTTGCGAATGTGGCGGTGGGGCTTTCCTCGGAAGTTTTCAAGTTGCCGACGGATGCGTGCGTGGCGTTGCAAGGCAAGTATGTGCGCGCGGGCGAGACGTTGTGGAAGGGCACGATCACGACGGGCGATTTCATTTTTGTGAATCGTTGGATTTGGAATTTTCGGCGTCCGCGCGTGGATGACGTCATGATTTTTTCGACGACGGGGATTGAGGGTTTGCAACAGGGGACGCACTACATCAAGCGCATGAAGGCGACGCCTGGTATGACGTATAAATTGGAGCATCCGATTGAGGGGCGGCCGACGGTGGTTACGATGGGCGAGGATGAATACTTTGCCTGTGGAGATAATTTCAATAATAGTTTCGACAGCCGCTATTGGGGTGTCGTGCCTGGCCGCAATTTGCGCGGTTTGGGGAGCGTCGTATTTTGGCCAATCAATGGATGGAGGATTATTAGATGAGCGAACAATTAATTCCAACTCCGAGTGTTTTCGGTGAGACCGGGAACTTTTTGCTTGAGCGCGAGCTTGGGTGTGGTGGCATGGGCGGCGTGTATATGGGCCGCGACAAGATGCTGGACCGCCCTGTCGCGGTCAAGGTGATGCTCAAGGAATTGGGGTCCGACCCTGAATTTGTGGAGCGGTTCAAGCGTGAGGCGCAGGCGGCGGCGCGGCTTATTCATCCGAACATTGCGCAGATTTATTCGTATGGCATTTCGAATGGCATGCCGTACATTGCGATGGAACTTGTCGCGGGCGGGTCGCTGGAGCAGCTGATGAAGAACTCGCCTGGCAAGACGGACATTCCGCGCATCATCAAGATTGGCGAGCAGGTTGCGCAGGCGTTGCGTTGTGCCGCGGACCAGGGGCTGGTGCATGGCGATATCAAGCCGGAGAATATTCTGCTTGATGCGAATGGCAATGCGAAGATTGTGGACTTCGGCCTTGCTGGCATGCAGAAGAACACCGACGAGATTTGGGGCACGCCGTATTACATTGCGCCGGAGAAGGTGCGCAAGGAAGTTGTTGATTATCGCGCGGATATGTACAGCTTGGGCGCGACACTTTATCATGCGCTCACGGGCGTGGCGCCTTTCGAGGGGGCGGATGCGACGGCGGTCGTCAAGAAACGTTTTGAAGAGACGCCGAAGAAGCCGAGCGAGATTCGGCCTGGTATCACGCCGCAGATTGACACGCTCATTATGACGATGCTCGCCTTTAATAAGGATGAGCGCTATCCAAGCATTGAAGCGTTGCTCGAGGAGTTTCACAAGGTCATGACGAGCGGGCTGACGACGACGCAAACGGTTGCGACGCCGATGGCAAATTCTGCCGCGGAAGGTGAGGACGAAGAGGGCGCGGAAGAAAGTGCCGCGGGCACGACGACCAAGAAGAAGACGCTCACGACGACGCGCTCGGGCAAGCACATCACCATCAAGGGCAAGCACACGATGTCGATGAAGAAGCCTGGGTCGGCCACGATTAAGAGGCCGCTCGTCGAAGAGGATGATGAGGACGAGGATGAAGAGGAAGGCGGCAGCGTGGGCGGCAAGGTCGCGCTGGTTGTTTTTGGTACGATTCTCATTTTGGGCGGTCTTGCGGGCGGACTTTGGTGGTACAAAGTTTCAGAAAAGAATTCGGCGGATGCCGAGGTGCAAGCCAAGATGGCAGGCGATATTGCCGCGGCGCGTAAGGCGATTGCCACCGCGCGCGAAAAGACGATCAAGTTCGATGATGAATTCACTACGTTCGCGAATGAAGCCGTGGCCAATTGCCAAAAGCATACGGAGGAGCTTGCGAAATTGATGCCTGATTTTGCGTCGGACATGAAGCCGCCAGAGACGAAGGAATTGCTTGACGCGATTTATTCGACAAACACGGTGGCGCAAGCGGCGGATGCCGCGGCCGCGTCGAATGCTGTGGCAAAGGCTGCCGCGGAAGCTGCGGCCGCGTCGAATGCGACGTCCAAGCTGACGAAGGAGGATGTGGCCAAGGGGCTCAAGAAAGCGAAGGCGATGGCTAAGGCGCAAGGTTTGTCTATTGCGCAATTGGCCGCGAAGTTTGGTTTGCCGCCGCCGCCAGAAGAGCTCGACCCGAATTCGCCTGAAGGCGCGGATTATCTCGCGAAGCTTGAGGAGGCCAAGAAGAAATTTGCCGCGGGCGAATTGCCGAAGCCAGAAGAAGCGGCGGGCGAATCTGCCGCGGAAGGCGAGAAGCCAAGGGAGATCCCGCAAGTCGTGAAGGACATGCAGGAAATCTGGGGCCGCGCGTATTCGTGCCAGGCCGCCGCGATTCGTATTCACGTCCTCGCGATGAAGCTCATTGCTGAATGTGACAAGGCTGATGAATGTAAAGGTGATACGAAGGAGTCGGGCGAAAAGCTTGCGGACCTTACGCAATCGACGCGTAACCTTTACGAACAGATGACCGCCTCGCCGGACGTTGAAGCCGTCAAGAAAGCGAAGGGCTACATCAATAGCCGCGGCGAAAAAGTCATCAAGAAAACGTTGAACGACATTCGCGTCGCGAAGCTTGAAGCTGATCGCAAGGCCAAGAAGGAAGCCGAGGAAAAGGCCGAGAAGGAACGCCAGGAGCGCATTGCCGCGGAGAAGGCCGCCAAGATTGAGAACGAAACAAAATCCATCAAGGATAAGTTCGATGCGATTGCCGCGACGGATACGTTCAAGCTTCTCGACTGGGGTCATGCCACGCGTCAGCTCAATGCTCTCAAGGATACCTTCACGACGGCTGAGGGTGAGCTTGCAGCCAAGGAGGAGCTCCGAAAAGTCGAGGCGATGAAGTCGGTGCACGACATCTTCATTCAGAATATGAAGGGCTACGAATTCCGCCGCGGAAACAAGAAGTTCAAACTGCGCGGATGCAAGGTGACGAGTGTCGACGAAAAAGAAATCGTCCTTCAACGTGCGGACGCGAAGAATAAGAATCCGCTTCGTCTGACGTGGCGCAAGTTCTATGAAGAATGCCCCGACAATCTCAACGAACTCCTCAACAAGTTCGTCGTTAAAGGCCGCGGTGCGTCGACGCTCAATGGCACGAAGCTGACGCTCAAGACGTGGTCGGACGCGATGCTGGGCGCGGCACTTACGATGCGCATCATCTGCTCGGAAGTCCCAGGCGCCTTGACGCGCAGTGAAGAGCTTGTCAAGGAAATCGTCAAGCAATATCCGGATTATCAAAAGCGTGCGCAAGCGATGTTCCCGGACCTCAAGCTCGACGACCTCCCAGCCGAGGAAGAATAACTTCGTGGACTTTTCACGTTCCATTGCCCTCCTTGGAGAGGACGCCTTCAACCGCCTCGCGCACATGCACGTGGCGGTCGTTGGTGTGGGGGGCGTCGGTAGTTGGTGCGCGGAAGCTTTGGTGCGCACGGGGCTCACGCATTTGACGATAATGGACGATGATCTTGTTGCGCCTTCCAACATCAATCGTCAATGCCCTGCGCTCGTTTCCACGATGGGTCAGAGTAAAGTGAACGCTCTCAAGGAACGGCTTCTGGCGATCAATCCCGCGGCAGAAATCACCGCGCTCAAAGAACGTTACACCGCGGCACTTCCCACGCAAGGGCGCCTCGACTTCATTGTCGATGCGATTGATCGTGTGCCGTGCAAGGCTGAATTGATTCTCGCGGCGACCGCGGCAGATATTCCTATCGTGAGTTCGATGGGCGCGGCCCTTCGTTTTGACCCGACGCAAGTTGAGGTCAAGCGCTTCGACAAGGTGACAGGTGATGGACTTGCTCGTGCGTTGCGGCAACGCTTTCGCAAGCTCGGGCGCTTCCCCGCGAAACATTTTAATTGTGTGACGACGCGTGAACTTCCGCGGCATCTTGACGACCCAACTGTGAAGGGGAGCTTGATGATGGTGACGGCCACCTTTGGCATGGCGCTTGCTTCTGAAGTTATCCGTTCAATTCTCTAGCTTTCGCGGCAGTTTTTAGGGGGAGAAGATGGTCGGGAGAGGGGGTTTCTTTGGGTGAGGGACGGGGTTTTCATGGGTACGAGATAGGGGGAGAAAGATTTTTGGTCTTGACCAAATGTAAATTAGGTCTTGACCAAATTATAAAACGGTCTTGACCAAAATTAAATTTGGTCAAGACCAAATTTCTTTTTCATAGGCGAATCGTACCAAGGATTGAGGGTGGGACGACCAATTTTTGCCGCGGGGGCGACCAATCTGAAGGGCTGGGAGGGGGAGGTTAGAGGGTGAATTGATCGTGTAGAGCGTGGAGAGGGGGGAAGGGAAGAGTGTCGCGGAGGGGGTGGGGGAGGGGAGAAAAGTGATGGAAAATGGTTGGAGATGGAAGAAAAGGTGGAGGGATGAGCGAAAGATGAAGATTGTGCTTGCTATTGTGGGGTAAAATATGATATAATATGCATTCAACAGTTTTCATAGTTTAGATTCAGTACACAGAAAGGTAGATAGACATCATGAAGATGACATGGCAGCCGTCGAAGATTAAGCGGAAACGGAAAATTGGGTTCCGTGCACGTCGTGCGACGAAGGGTGGGCGCAAGGTGCTTGCGGCCCGCCGTGCGAAGGGTCGTAAGCGCCTGACGCAGGTCTGAGGATTTGGGTATGTCCACTCGGCTCCCCGGCGTGAGGTACGGATGTATCTTCGACCGGGGGCGTTCCGTGAAGGGGCGTCTCCTTGTTGGATGGCACTTGGCGTCTCCCGATGGGGGGCGTCTTGCTGGCGTTGTGGTGGCGAAGAAGACGTTTCACGATGCGGTGGTGCGGAATCGTGCGAAGCGGTTGATGCGCGAGGCGTATCGGTTGCTGGTGAAGGAGGGGTCGGTGCCGGAGGGTGTGGACTGGGTATTTGTGGCGCGTCGGGCGATAGCTGGGAAGACGTGTGGCGAGGTGATGGCGGAGATGAGGAGAGTATGCGCACGGTGCTGATCTATTTGGTGCGTGCGTATCAAGTGGTGCTCTCACCTTTTTTGGGTGGGGCGTGTCGGTTTGAGCCGACGTGTTCCGAGTATATGATTGGGGCGTTGAAGGTGCATGGGGCGTTGAAGGGGACGATATTGGGGTTGTGGCGCATATTGCGGTGTCATCCGTTTGGTGCGCATGGGTATGATCCGGTGCCTGAGAAGGGGCGTTGGACAGTTGATAAGCCCGAATGGGCGAAGGCTTCTTAAGAAAAAAAGGAAAAGAGAAAATGAATAAGACAGAGAAGATGATTTGTTTGTTGTTGGGCGCGGTTTTGGCGTTTTGGATTTTTAGGGAGGTGCCGAAGCAGAAGAAGGCGGCGGCGGAGGCGGCTGAGAGGGCGCGGATTGCGGCGGAGGTTGCGGCGACGAATCAGGTGGTGAAAAGTGCCGCGGTGGTGAAGCCGACGGTGGCGGCGGAGGCGAAGGAAGTTGAGAAGAAGGCGGAGCTTGTTGCACCAACGGTTCCTGAGAAGATTGTTGTTCTTGAGAATGAGCAATTGAAGTTGGAGTTGTCGAGCTGGGGGGCTGTGGTGAAGCGTGCGACGTTGAAGGGGTACGCGAAGAGGCTTGGGGAGTTGAGCGAGGACAATCCGCCGGTGGAATTGGATTTTGGTGCGGCGCCGTTGGGGGCGTTGACGGGGGTGGAGGGGTTGGCGGAAAATGCCGCGTATGAGGTGAGAAGCGCCGCGTCGAATGAAGTTGTATTTGTGAATGCGAAGGTGACGCGGAAGGTGGTGCTTGGGGCGGATTATCGTGTGACGTATGAGGAGACGTTTGCGGGGGCTGGGAGTGCGGCGACGGCGCTTTCGTTGGGCGTGATGCAGATGGGGATTTCGAAGAATGATTTGTTGTCGATTGATAGTATGGCGGTTGGGCCGAAGGGAGAGAAGGCGATTCATCATAGCGAGGAGGAGCCGCTGAAGGATTATTTGGTGGGCGGATTGACGGGGGGGTGCAGTGGGTCGAAAAGTGCCGCGGGGTTGCCGGAGAAGATGGATGTGCCGTATCGGGGGACGCAGAAGTGGGTGGCGGTGAAGAATCGGTTTTTTGTGACGGCGTTGGCGGAGTCGAGCGTGGGGAATGATGGGTTTGTGGCGACGGTGGCGCGGGATGTGCGCTCGCAGAATTATCGGCCAGAGAGTGTGGCGGCGCGGGTTGTGTTTCCGGCGATGGGGGCGGGGAATTTTACGCGGACGAGTGTGTTTTATGTGGGGCCGAAGAAGCAGGCGTTGTTGTGGGATTTGGGGATGAAGGATGTGATGGACTTTGGGATGTGGCGGTGGATTTGTTATCCGCTGGTGTGGATTTTGAATGTGTTTCATGATTGGGTGCCGAACTTTGGTGTGGCGATTATTTTGCTGACGATTTTGGTGAGGATTTTGTTCTGGCCGCTGACGCACAAGTCGACGGTGGGGATGAAGAAGATGCAAGAGATTCAGCCGCTGATGAAGGAGATTCAGAAGAAGTACAAGGATAATCCGCAGCGGTTGCAGCAGGAGACGTGGAATTTGTATAAGGACCACAAGGTGAATCCGATGAGTTCGTGCTTGCCGATGCTGATTCAAATTCCGGTGTTTATTGCCTTGTTCAATGTGCTGCGGAGCGCGGTGGAATTGCGGTATGCGCCGTTTTTGTGGATTGCAGATTTGTCGGAGCCAGAAGGGTTGTTTGCGAGTTGGTTCCCGTTTGGTGGGTTGAACATTTTGCCGATTTTGATGGCGGCGACGATGGCGCTTCAGAGTGCGTTGACGCCGTCGACGGGGGACAAGAGTCAGCAGCGGATGATGATGGTGTTTATGCCGGTGATGATGTTGGTGATGTTTTATTCGTTCCCGTCGGCGTTGTCGCTTTACTGGACGTTGAGTCAGGTATTTTCGATTGTGCAGATGTGGCTGATACGGCGGCAGAGCGCGGCGAAGAGTTCGGGTGGCGCGGCGATTATTCCTGAGGTGATAGATCCACCGCAGACGCGGCAGATGCGTCGTCACGGCTAATAAAATAAGGGCGCGGCAGATATGGAACGTTTTGAACTTGAGCCGGAATTGCAAGAGGAGATCCGCACGCGTGTGATGGGCGAGGGGTTTATGCGCCTGACGCAGGTGGTGCGGCGGAATGGTTCGACGTTCAAGATTGCGATTCGTCCGGTGGTGATTGGGGGCTTGAAGAAGTTTCAGGCGGAGATGACGGACGAGGGGCAGGTGAGCGTAAAGAATTTTGACGCGGCGGAAATTGTGGATGGGTTGGAGGAGATTATTGCGCAGCGTGGGGCGAGGGAATTGCATTTGATGACGGCGACGGGGGACTTGCATATTCGGGTGACGAAGAAGGGGCATGTGTTGACGTCGCGGTCGGCGCCGATGGCGCGTGAGGTGGTGGTGCAAGGGCATGATCGGGTGAAGAAGTTGCCACTGACGAGTTTTGATTCCGCGGCGTATTTGCGTGTGGTGGGGCTTGCGGATGGCGAGGGGAAGATTCGTGCGTCGATGCGTGGGAAGTATGATCAGGTGAATGAATTTTTGAAGGTGGTGGGCGAGACGGTGAAGGTGGATGGGGCGGAGAAGGGGAAGGCGTTCACGGTGGTGGATTGTGGGTGTGGGAAGGCGTATTTGACGATTGCGTTGTGGTATTATTTGACGGAGGTTGTGGGACTCAAGGACGTGAAGGTGATTGGAATTGATCGGCGCAATGATGTGATTGAGTCGGCGAAGAAGATGGCGAAGGATTTGGGGATTGAGGAGCGGGTGACATTTATTGAGAGCGATTTGGCGGATGTGAAGTTGGAGAAGGCGGAGATGGTGGTGTCGCTGCATGCGTGTGATACGGCGACGGACGAGGCATTGGCGAGGGGTGTTGAATGGAAGGCGCGGTATATTTTGTCGGCGCCGTGTTGTCAGCATGAATTGCAAAAGACGCTGGATGACCGCGGCGCTTTTGCGGGGCTGATGAGGCAGTCCATTTTGAGGGAGCGGTTGTGCGATATTTTGACGGATTCGTTTCGTGCGATGATTATGCGGATATTGGGCTTCAAGACGCAGGTGATTGAATTTGTGTCGAGCGAGGCGACGGCGCGGAACATATTGCTGAAGTGCGAGTATGGGGTGAAGGCTGGGCAGGGTGGGCCTGTTGCGGAGTACCTCAACTTGCGAGATTATTGGCATGTGACGCCGTGGCTTGAGACGCGGCTTGAGGGATTGCTTTCGAAGTATCTTGAACGTTATTCATAACAAAGGAGAAAAGGCGATGACAGGTAAAATGCAAAGTGCCGCGATTGCGGCGGTTTTGATTGTGGGGATGGGCTTCACGGCGTTTGGCGTGACGGAACTTGAGAAGAAAATTACGGCGGAGCATCCGCTGATTGAATCGGATTCGTGGGGTGGTGGGCATCGGATGATTTTTGAGTTTGAAGGGCGCAAGGCGTGGATTGTGGAGCCGGTGGAAGGCACGGCGATTGCGAAGGGGATGCCGTGGGTGTGGACGATGCAGTGGATGGGGGCGTATTTGAATCGGACGGGGGCGCCTGATTTGACGCGGCGCGGGTTTCATCATGTGCATTTGGAGGCGTTTGAGTTGCGTGCGAATGAGGAGGGATTGAAGGCGTTTGCGTCGTTTCAGAAGTATCTTGTGGAGAAGTTGGGGTTTGCGCCGAAGGCGAATTTGATTGGGATGAGCTGGGGCGGGTTTTTCTCGGTGCGGTATGCAAACGCGTATCCGCAGAATGTGCGGAAGATGTATCTCGATGCGCCACTTTTGAATTTTGCGGGGGACTATGGTAAGGGCGGTGGGCCTGAGGAGGGCGCGACGGAGTTGGGTCCGTGGGCTGCGTCGCGGCCGGCGCTCAACAATTGGATGGATGATCCGCGCATGCCGGTGAATATGGCCGCGGCGATTGCGAAGGCGGGGATTCCGGTGTGTCTTTTGTATGGTGGGCAGGATTCGACTGTGCCGCCGTTTTGCAATGCGGAGCTTTTTGCCGCGCGGTATAAGACGGCGGGCGGGCCGCAAATCATTGTTGAGGGGCGGCCGCTTTATGGCCACCATCCACATGGCTTCGAGCACGAGGACCTGTGGAAGATTATCGACTTCTTTGAGAAGTAAGGACTCGGGTGCGGCTGGGTGCTGGCTGACGGGTTTGGCTGTGTGTTAGCTGCACTTCGGTTCGGGGCAACGGTACTCCCCATTCCCTTGCGGGCGATTTCGGCGTCCATTGCACCGCTCGACATACACGAGTATGTCTTCGGGTGC
>CAVGIZ010000037.1:0-14389 GCA_963629255.1 Anaerovoracaceae bacterium | reverse complement strand
AGGGGGTTTTTGGGGGTACGAAAAGGGGGTTTTTTAAGGAGAGGGGGTGGCGCGGCAGATTTTTGCGCGTAATTTTGCTAGGTTACGGCCGTAACGCGGCAAAATTTGGGGCAAATTGAGGGGCGATTGTGGGGAGAGAAAAGTGCTGCGGGGGAGGGTGAAAAAAAGTTGAAAATTGTTTCACACAAACGGTGTCAAATATGGTATAATATACGGCATGAAACTACGCGTCAATAGAGAGTTCCTCTTACGACATTTGTTCGTTGCACTTTTGATGGTGGCGATGGGCGGATGGTTCGGTTATGATGGGTTTGTCCGTTATCCATCGATGACGGCGCGGGAGTTGTATGCCGATGCGCATAAAGGGGCGGAGGCGGCGACGGTGGAGGAGGCTGTGAAGTTTCAGCAGAATGCGATTCCGCGGCAGAAACAATTTATGGCGATTTGTTGGCTGGCGGCGGCGGCGATTGGGTTTCACTTGTTGATGGTGGCGCGGTTGAAGTTTGAATTTGGCGAGGCGGGGTTCAAGTGGGGCGCGGCAGATTTTGCGTGGGGCGAGGTTTTGGATGTGGATGAACGGGCGTGGGCGAAGAAGGGGATTGTAAGGATTAAAACTGCGAAGGGATGGGTGACGCTGGATGCGTGGCACCATATTGGGGTTGAAGATTTCAAGAAGAAGTTAGACGAAAAGAAGAGCCGGAATGGTGGAATGGCAGACACAGCGGACTTAAAATCCGCAGGTCGGTAATCGGCTGTGCGGGTTCGAGTCCCGCTTCCGGCACCACTAGAAGAAGGTAAAGAAGACGATGTTCAAGATGAAGAAGGTTGAAGCGAAGGCGAATGTGATTTCGTTTATTGGGGTATTGGAAGTTGTGCATACGTTGCCTGGGCGGATGAGGTTGCGCGTGCCATCGCTGAAGGGACGCGAGAAGGGGATGATGGAGTTCGCGGCGAATTTGAAGAGGCTGGAGGGGATTGAAAGTGTCGCGGTGAATCCGCTTCTTGGGACGGCGTTGGTGAAATATGACGCGGCGAAATTGGAGGCGTCGCTGGTGGTAGCTGGTGCGACGAAGAGTTTTGATTTTGAGACGGCGTTTCGAGCGCAGCGTTCGATTGTGGGCGGGGAATTGCGTGCGATTCATTATGCGATTAATCAGGCGATTTTGAAGAGGTCGGGTGGCTTACTCGATTTGCCGGCGTTGATGACGGTGCTCTTAGTGTTTACGCTGGTGAGGGGCTTGGCGGGGCGTGGGGGCGCGAAGTTTTCGCCGCTGGCGGTTTTGTGGTGGTTGCATCAGTCGTTGAGGAGAGGGTGAATTGGCGGGGGATTTGTTTAACCGTGTAGAACGTGTAGAGCGTGTAGAACACCAAGCTTGCGCTTGGTGCACAGGACATTTTGCCGCGGGATTTTTTAGCCGTGTAGAACGTGTAGATTTGGTCAAGCACAGCTTGACCATCAGCGCTAAGGAGATACGAGGTTAGAAGAAATGAATCCGTTGATACAGGCGTATTTGAAGTGTGTGGGGTCGCTGCGGGTTGTGCATTCGTTGCCGGGGCGGCTGCGGGTGAATGTGGCGGGGGTGAAGCAGTATCCGGAGTTGGCGGGGAAGTTTGTTGGGATTTTTCGTGAGCGGTTGTTGAAGTTGCCGGGCGTGACGGATGCGGAGCTTTGTTTGGTGACGGGGAATTTGTTGTTGAAGTACGATGTGGAGAAGACGTGCGAGGCGGAAATTGTGGCGTGGCTCGAGGGCGCGTGGAAAGCATTTTTGATGTTCCTTAATAATATAGGAGAAGTAGACGAGGCGGATGAGGCGGGAGTTGCCGCGGCCGTTTCGCGATTTGTTGAAACGCTTTAGAAGAGGAGGCAAGAGGTATGAAATTTCGTTCGTCGAAGCCACCATTGTTGAAGTGTTATTTTGCGCATCGCATTCCAGGGCGCGTGCGAATTGTTTGTCGGGCGGTCAAGTATTTGGAACTTGAGCAAACGGATTTGGAAGATCATTTTTCGCAGTTGCGAGGGGTGTTGTCGCAACGGATGAATTGTGCCGCGTCGAGCGTTGTGTTGACGTATGATGTGGATGTGACGACGGATGAGGAATTGATTGAGTCGGTTGAGAGTTTGATTCAGATTCATTCGCTGTCGGCGTTGAGGAAGGAGCGGGAGGAGCGGAATCATTTGCTGGTGCAGGAGCGCGATTTGCATGAGGAGACATTGACGACGATGTTGACGCGTGCGGGGATTGCGGGGGCACTCTTGGTGGGGACGTGGGTGATGAAACGGGCGGTGCCGACGACGATTTTGGGGCGTGTGTTGATGCCGTCGGGGTTTGGGGCGTTGGCGCTGGCGGGGCCGATTTTCAAGAGTGGGATTGGGGCGTTGACGCGGACGTTGCTACCGAATGCGGATACGCTCTCGGCGCTTGCGATTGTGTCGAGTGTGGCGTCGGGGCGTGCGGGTTCGGCGTTGACAGTTTTGTTGTTGCATGATTTGGCGGAGTCGCTGACGGCGTACACGATGGACCAGACGCGGAATGCGATTCGCGATATGTTGTCGGTTGATAAGGAGTCGGCATGGCGGGCGCCGGATGGGAAGTTGGGGTCGGTGCTGGAGCGTGTGAGCGTGAAGGATTTGCGGGCGGGTGATTTTATTGTGGTGCATACGGGGGAGAAGATTTGCGCGGATGGGGAGGTGACGGCGGGGCATGTGTTTGTGGACCAGTCGTCGATTACGGGCGAGTTTGGGCCTGTGGCGCGCGAGGCGGGTGGGAAGGTTTTTGCGGGGACGCTGGCGGTGGATGGGACGGCGATCGTGCGCGTGGAGAGTGTGGGCGAGGGGACGGCGGTGTCGCGCATTATTCGGATGGTGGAGGATGCGGAAGGAAAGAAGGCGGAGATTCAGACGTATGCCGATCGGTTTTCTGCCGCGCTTGTGCCGGTGAATATGACGCTTGCTTTGGCGGTATTTTTGTTTACGAAGGATGTGAACCGTGCGCTGAACATGCTGGTGATTGATTACTCGTGCGGGATTCGTTTGTCGACGGCCGCGGCACTTTCTGCGGCGATTTCGACGGCGGCGCGCAATGGGGTTTTGATTAAGGGCGGCGGGAGTTTGCAGGCGTTGACGGAGGCGGATACGCTCATTTTGGATAAGACGGGGACGTTGACGGAAGGCAAGCCGCGCGTGACGTCGATTGCGACGGTGTCGAGTGAATATTCGCGTGAGGATATTTTGGCGTTGGCGGCCGCGGCGGAAGAGACGAGCCGGCATCCGATGGCGAATGCGATTTTGGCGCAGTTGCAGCGGACGGGCGGGAAAGTGCCGCGGCATCAGGAGATTCATACGGTCGTGGGGCGTGGCGTGTGGACGAAGGTTGGGCGCAAGATGGTGCGGGTGGGGTCGAAGCGGTTTTTGAATGAGGCGGGGATTCACACGCATCCGATGAGGGAGCAGGCGTCGAAGCTTTTTGCGAATGGCGAGAGTGTCATCTATGTGGCGAGCGGGGACGAGATTGTGGGGCTGATTGGGATTCGCGATCCGCTGCGGGAGAACATGAAGAAGGCGCTGAATCGGTTGAGGCTGTCGGGGGTGGATGACATTTTGCTTTTGACGGGCGACCAGGAGCAGCAGGCGGACGTGGTGGCGCGGCGCTTGGGGCTGGATGGGTTTGAATCGGAGTTGATGCCGGAAGATAAGGCGAAGGTGATTTTGCGATTGCAGGCGAGTGGGAATGGCGTTGTGATGGTGGGCGATGGGATTAATGATGCGCCGGGCTTGGCGTATGCGGATGTGGGGATTGCGCTTGGGAAGACGCGCACGGATGTGGCGATGGAGGCGGCGGACATTACGATTGCGGGCGATAATGCGTTGATGTTGCCAGCGACGTATGGTTTGGCGCGGCACACGATGGACGTCATTCGCCAGAACTTTTTTGTCTCGGTCGGTGTGAATACGGTCGGGCTTTTATTGGGTGGCTTGGGGTTGATCCCGGTCATTGTGGGTGCGGTCATGCATAATGCGAGCACGATTTTGGTCGTGGGAAATTCGCTGAGGATATTTTTCTATGACATGCACGAAACAAAGAAGTGACTCTGCCGTGTGTACGGGCCAGGGAAGCTAAAAAACAAAAACACAAAAAGAAGGAATATACAAATGCATAAGCTGAGTATGAAACAGACGCGTGGCGCGATGGCGGCAGCCTTCGCTTGCGCGGCACTTATTATTAATGGTTGCTCTAAGACGGAGAATGCGGAGGCGGGAATTGATTTGACCGCGCAGGCATTGGCCGCGGCGGAGGCTTCGGGGTATCGTCCACCCGATGGCGGGGATGGCGGCACGCTCCACATTTACACGTGGTGCGACTACATTGCGCCGGATGTGTTGACGAGCTTTGAGAAGGCGCTGGGGGTCACGATTGTGGTCGACACGTTTGATTCGAATGAGGCGATGTATGCGAAGTTGAAAGCGGGCGGCACGGGCTATGACATCATTATGCCGAGCTCCTATCAAATTGCCGCGATGGCGCGTGAAGGCATGATTGAGGAGTTGGACCATTCCAAGATTCCGAATGTCAAGGCGAACTTTGACGCGGCGTTTGCTTCGCAGATTTTGGACCCGACATTCAAGTATAATGTGCCGTACGCCGTGACGTACACGGGGTTTGCGTATGCGAAGAATCGCATTCCGGAAGGCGCAGATGTGGAGAGTTGGTCCATTTTGGGAAATGCCGCGCTCAAGGGGCGCATCTCGCTACTCGATGATATTCGCGAAGTGATTGGCGCGGGGCTGATGTATTTGGGCTACTCCATCAATTCGTCGAATCCGAAGGAAATTGACGCGGCGGTGGAACAGGTTTTGAAGTGGCGCACGAACATTCGTAAGTTCGATTGCGAAAGCTACAAGACGGAAGTCCCTGGCGGCGCGACGTACCTCGGGCATGGCTATTCGACCGATACGACGCAGGTCATCGTCGGCGATGAAGAAGCAGGCGCACCCGCGCGTGATGATATTGGTTTTGCGCTTCCGAAAGAAGGCTACACGATCGCGTTCGATGAAATGGTTTTGTCCAAGTCCGCCAAGCGCAAGGACCTCGCCTACGCCTTCATGAACTACATCTATGATGGCGATGTGGCCGCGGCCAATATGGATTACATCTGCGGACCGAACCCCGTCAAGCCTGGCATCGAAAAGCTCGATCCCGATTATCGCGCGTTGATTGTGCTTTCGCCCGAACAGCTCAAGCGCGGTCAAGTCTTGAAGGGCTTCGACGATCAGCCCGCCACCCAAGACCTCTATAACAAAGCTTGGGACCGTATCAAAGCGACTGAAGCGAAGTAAGGGCGCGAGCGAGGGGGACTAAGGATGCGAGGCACCCTTATCCCCCTCGACCCCCTAATCCCTTTTAGCAGAAAGGTTGTGGGCTACGCCCCCAGCCTTTCTGCATTAAGTGCTAGGTGGGCGATGGCGAGAAGAGAGTCGAATCATTTTTGCCGCGGGGGGTTGAAAGTCGGGCGGGAATATGGTATAATATATGCATCGTCTGAAAGTGTAGACTGAAGGGCGGTTATAGTTCGAGAAGCGTTTGGTGGGTCAAGCGACGTATGAAAGCCGACCCTAAGAACCAACCCTTGAATGTCATTTGCAACTGCAAAGCGATCGTCCTTAGGAATGTAGGAAGTTTCAAGGTTGGCGACACGATGCAGGGAGTGCATTAGCACTTCCTCCCTTTGTGTTTCAACCTGGCCTCCTACAGCCTCTAAGGGAACACAAAGAGAGGGTTTCTTTTTTGTGTGAATGATTCGCGAGTGGAAGCAAGCACGGTCTCGCGAAGGATGCCCATTCGATGAGGTTCGTGGAGAAGTCTAAAGGGCAAAAGAGAAGTTGAAAAAGCTGACGTATGAATTGGCTCTATCGTTTGTTGACGCGCGGAGAAAGTGCCGCGGGTGAGGCTGGGAAGGTGGCGAGTTCACCTTTTGATGTGCCAGTTGTGTATAATGGGTATCTTGCGAGCGCGGCAGAAAGGGATACATCTTGCAAGGGAACGGTGCGCGTTCAGTTGGAGCGTGCAGTGGGGTGCGAGGATGCTCGCGCGGAGGTTAAGCTTGAGCTTGCGGGGCATCATGTGTGGTCGATGTCAGGCGTATACAAGATGAATGCGAGCGGGCGCGGAGGCGTTATTTCATTTGAAGAAAAGAAATCGCTTCGGCTTGAGATTGAGATTGAGGATGAGGAAATGAAGGGGAAGTTTTTGTACAAGCCTTTTGGGACGGCGAAGGTGGCGCGGGGCTATTTTATTATGGGCGCGCGTGATGTGTTTGAATCGGAGAAGGAAGAGGATCGGGCGCGGGGCGAGGCGTGTTTTAGACGATGGAAAGGGAATGTACTGTTGGCGTGGAAGAGCGATCCGTATGAGGACAAGGAGGAAGAAGAAAAACTGCCGCGGTTTGCGGGATGGAATTCGTATTCGATTGTGATGGGCACGAGTGGGCGCGTGCAAGTGAGTGGGACGCGTGTCGATGGAAAGAAGATGGAAACGAGCGCGAATATCATTTGCATGAAAGGTGGAGCATGTGTGGTGCCAGTTGTGATTAATAAGGCGGATGTTGCGCATTCATTTTTGTTGGTGGTGACGGAGGCGGAGGAGCTTGCAGTGAAGGGTTTGAAGGATGTGCACGTGGGGTGGGGCGAGAGGCTTCAGGCAAGCGCGATTCAGTTTGAGTTGGAAGAAGGTTATCCTTTGTGGAATCAATTGGGCGATGGTTTTTCGTATACGGAATATTTGCCGATGCACTTTGAGGTTCGAATTGATACGGCCGGGAAGTGGGTTTTGCCGAAGGCGGGCAAGGTGGGGCTCAATCAATATGGGCAGGTGAGTCATCGCAAATTGGGAGAGAATCCCGCGGCACTTTCGCTTGACTACAATGCGGCGGATGGGACGTTCAAAGGGACGTTCAATGCGTATGTGAACAAGCGCGGGTGGCCAAAGCCGTTTGGTGTTCAGGTGAATGGCGTGATATTGGGGAAGATAGGATATGGTACGGCCAGCGTAAAAGGCTTCGGCTCGGTCCCAGTTATTTTGCACGCTGAGTAATTTTTGCCGCGGGGGGTTGAAAGTCGGGCGGGAATATGGTATAATATACGCATCGTCTGAAGGTGTAGACTGAAGGGCGGTTATAGTTCGAGAAGCGTTTGGTGGGTCAAGCGACGTATGAAAGCCGACCCTAAGAACCAACACTTGAGCGTTTATCAATTTGCAACTGCAAAGCAATCGTCCAGTGGAATGTGAGAAGTTTCAAAAACAGACGACATACTGCAGAGGGTGTATGCGCGCTCCTTCTCTTTGTGTTTCTGTTCGGGCACTTCTCACAGCCTCACTGGAAATATGAAGAGAGGGTTTCTTTTTGTGTTTGGTTGCGAAGTGGAAGCGACACGGAAAGGCGAATGGCCCGTTCGACTGGATGTGACGAAATCATGCTGGGCAAATCAAAGGAAGCAGAAAGTGAGTTATAAAGATCTAAGGTCTGATGGGAAGTCAAAAGATCTTACTACGGGAAAAGCGATTTCCTCTTGGCGAAATGGAGTAAAGAGCAAGGTCATTTTGGTTTCGGTTATTTTGCTTCTAGTCGGTTGCTGTGTGTGTTTTTGGTGTATGCTGGCTAAGAGCAAGGCTGAGGAAATGTTTCAAGCTGGCAAAAACTATTATGAGGGGAATGATGTTGAGCAATCGTACAGTAAGGCTGTAGAGTTGTATCGCGCGGCGGCAGAGAAAGGACATGCTAAGGCGCAATATGAATTAGGCAAATGCTATGAAAAAGGACAAGGTGTTGAGTCGTCTTATACGGAAGCTGATAAATGGTATCGTAGCGCGGTGGAATTGTTTAATAAAGCAGCAGGCAAGGGGGATGCTGAGGCGCAATATTGTCTTGCTATTTGTTATGCAGATGGGTGTGGCGTAGAGAAGTCGGGGATGGAAGCGGTCAGATGGTATCGAAAGGCGGCGGAGCAAGGGCTTGCTAAGGCGCAGTATAAACTTGGAGACTGTTATTATAATGTGCAATCTTTTGATGAGGGCTTGAAATGGATGCGCAAAGCGGCGGAGCAGGGAGACGCTGACGCTCAAGCGGCGCTAGGCATAGTCTATAATAAAGGAATGGGGGTTGAAAAGTCAGAGGCCCAGGCGTTTAAATGGTTTCATATGGCGGCAGAACAGGGGAATCCTATTGGGCAATTATATGTTGGACGGGCCTATGACGAGGGGAGGGGGGATGTTAAGCAATCATATACAGATGCCGCAAAATGGTATCGTAAAGCGGCTGAGCAAGGAAATGCAGTAGCGCAACATAACCTTGGTGTTTGTTATGAAGGAGGACGTGGGGTTGAAAAGTCAGATACTCAAGCTGTAAAATGGCTTCGCAAGGCAGCAGAGCAAGGGCTTGTAGAAGCGCAAATTGAACTAGGGGCTTGTTATGATGGGGGGCATGGTATTGGTCAATCAGATACTGAGGCCGCGAAGTGGTATCAAAAAGCGGCTGAGCAAGGGGATGCTTGGGGACAATTTCTTCTTGGTCTTGCGTATGAAAAAGGACGAGGTGTTGAGCAATCGGATGATCAAGCTGTAAAATTATATCGCAAGTCTGCAGAACAAGGATGTGCTGGGGCGCAAGCTAAGCTTGGGTTCTGTTATTCCATAGGAAGAGGTGTTGAACAATCAGACTTCGAGGCTACAATATGGTTTCGCAAGGCGGCAAGCCAGGGGAATGCCGATGGGCAGCTCTTTCTTGGTATTGCCTATGCAAATGGACGAGGTGCAATGAAGTCTGATGCCCAAGCAGTTAAATGGTATCGGAAGGCAGCGGAGCAAGGGAATGCCGACGGGCAATTCCTTCTTGGTATTGCTTATGAAACTGGACAAGGTGTAGAGAAGTCTTATGAGCAAGCGGCTAAGTGGTATCGGAAGGCAGCAGTGCAAGGGCATAAGGAGGCACGGAAGGCGCTAGAAGAGCTTGAGGAAGAATAGCGAATGGACTGAGTTGTTTTAGGGGAAGTGTCGCGGTTTTTGTCTACACGTTATAAAACGTGGTCGGAGATGGCGACTTGTTTTTGCGGCACAAATATGATATAGTATACGGCAACGTCAGATTATCTTATCTGGGTGGATTCAAAAGAGGACTTTGCCTCGACCACTTGGATATTCGACAATCTGCCGTTCTTGATTTAAACAATATCGCGCCACCCTTTTAGATGGTGCGATAAGGGCTGGAACATCCCCAGCAACGGCTGTTATACAGAGGATAGAATCCCCCGCAGCTAGCGCATATTATACCATAATTTGGCTGCAGAAGTCAATGGGCAAAATCTGCCGCGGAAAGTTGGTCCCACTTTTTATAAAAAATGGGACTAAACCACATTTCATGGAAAGTGGTTTAGTGGTGACGCGGGGGATTTTTTGCTAAGCAAATGAGATTTAATATTGCCTGTTTTAAAAACGTATGCTTAGAAAATAAATTTAAAACAGGCGATAAATTTGCCGCGTGGAAAGAGCGCGGCGGATTTTTTGTAGGTGCGGGAATCTTCTCGCACAGGTGGGAAAATTTTCTTTGGCAGGTGGGGGAATTTACGCGCGTAGTTTGAAAATTTTACGCGCGTACTTTCCTTAAAACACGCGCGTAGTTTGGGGCGAGGCGCGCGGGGAGTGCTTCAAAGGGGGCTTGGTGTGCGGTTTAGTAGCCGAGGGGGGCGTCCACGAGGATGACGAGGGTGGGGGTGCCTGATGGGCGGCGGTCAAAGATGGCCGTCACTTTGCACATGCGTTCCGGGGAGGAACAATTGTTGCAGATGCCAGTTAGGGCGCAAGGTGTTTTCTTGCCGAGGCGTTTGGCGTTAGGTGGGCAGGCTTCGCGATGAATGCGGGAAAGTGCCGCGTCGATTCCGCCGTCGACGATTTTGTTGGTGCCGATGATGTAGATGACGCGTTTGGGGCCGTAGATAGAGGCGGCGACGCGGTTGCCGGTGCCGTCGATATTGACGATGCGTCCATCGGTTGTGAGGGCGTTGGCGCTGAGGAGGAAGAGGTCCATCACGGTTTGGTGGTCGCGGACCTCTTTACCGAGCGCGGCGATTTTTTCGCGGAGTCCGAGTTGTTTGACGGATTCGCTGCCGCCCCAGCCGACCGAGGAGGCGTTTTTGGCTTCGTCGAGGACGAGGGCAGTGGCTTCTTCGGGGGTCGCGGCGATTTTGACTTCGTAGTCACGAGTGCGAAGTGCCGCGGCGATTTTTTCGAGTTGTGGGTTCATGTTGAGTTTCCTTTTTTGTGATTGTTGATTATAAGATGGACATGGCGAGTGCGATGACGATGGGCATGGTGAGGATGGAGGCGAGGGTGGTGCCGCTGACCATACCGACGGAGAGGTCGACATCGCGATTGAATTTAGCGGCGAACATTGTGACCATGGCGGCGACGGGTGCTGAGGCGGCGGTGACGAGTGAGAGCATCATGGTGTGGTTGAGGGCGGAGCGGAAGGGGAAGAGTGCCGCGGTGAGGAGGAGGGGTGCGAGGAGGAGGCGGAGGGCGGCGGCGAGGTGAGCGGCGTGGTTGGTGGCGAGGGCTTTGAGGTGAGCGCCGGCGAGGTAGTAGCCGATGACGAGCATGGCCAGGGGGGTGTTGAGTTCGGAGAGCATGTGGACGGGGGTTGCGAGGACGGCGGGGAGGCGGAGCGAGGCGAGGAAGAAGGTGAGGCCGAGGGCGAGGCCGATGGTGCCAGGGTTGATGAAGGCTTGGGTGAAGGCGTGTGGCGCGGCGGATTTGCCGCGTGCGGTGATGAGACCCCAGCTCCAGATGACGAGGTTGAAGGTGGCGACGTAGACGATGCCGAAGAAGACGCCTTCATCGCCGAAGACGGCTTGTTCGAGAGGGATGCCCATGAAGCCAGCGTTGGAGAAGACGATGGCGAGGCGTAGGACGGGTGCGGTGCGCTCATCTTTTGTGCGGACGGTGAGGTAGGTGAGGGCGATGAGGGCGAGGTGGAGGGCGGTGACGATGAGGAAGGCGAGGCCAAGTTGGGTGAGCGCGGCAGAATTGAAGGGGCGTTGGAAGACGTCGATGATGAGGCAGGGGGTGACGAGCCAGATGAGGACGTTGACGATGCCGCGGACGGAGAAGGGGCCGATGAGTTTGGTCCAGCGGCAAAGGGCGCCGATGGAGATGAGAGCGAAGAGGATGGCGACTTGTTGGGCGACGATGAGGAAGTTTTGCATGATTAGTCGAAGTCGCGCAAGGCGTCGAGGATGGCGTCGGGCGTGATGGGTTTACCTTTTACACGTAGGACGATGATGCGGCCGATGAGGGCGCTTTCGAAGTCGGAGAGGCGTACGCCGTCTTTGCGGTCGTTGAGGATGCGGATGAGGTCTGCGGAGGTGAGTTTTTCTTTGACATCTTTTTTGGGGATGAAGAAGTTGGTGAAGGCGACGCCGAGGATGGTGAGTGGGCGGAGGATGATGTCGACGACGCGGTAGATGGGGGCGAAGAAGAGGATGCGGCGCAAGGGGCGCGCGGCGCAGAGGAGTTTGGGCATGAATTCAGAGGCCCACAAGATGAGAAGTGCCGCGAGGAAGCTGGCGCAACTTTGCACGAGCGAGCCTTTACAGGTGGCCAAAATAAGTGCCGCGGAGGCGGCGGAATAGGTGACGCTGGCGAGATTGGTGCCGATGAGAAGAGTGGTCGTTGTCGTGGACAAATCGGAGATGGCCTTTTGAACGATTTTGGCTTTGTGCGAGCCTTCGCGTGCGAGGTGGAGGATGCGGCCGCGGCTGACGGACAGGAAGGCCGTTTCCATGCCTGAACAAAATGCCGCGCTCACGAGTGAGAAGAGCATCGTCAAAACTAAAAGTATAATTGTCATCATTCGTCGTCCTCCTCTGTACGTTCAATGGCTTCGTCTGTTTCGTGGAGAATTTCTTCGTCGGATTCAGTTTCGGGATGTTTGAGGATTTCGAGTTTGACGAGAGTGACGCGGCGGTGGCGGCGTTTGAGGACGGTGGCGCGGCAACCATCGGCTTCGATTTCTTGGCCGACGTGAGGGAGGCGTTCGGCGTGGAATTGGACCCAGCCGGAGAGGCGGTCGGCATCTTCCGCTTCGAGTTCGAGATCGAGTTCGCGATTGATTTCATCGAGGCTGGCGCGTGCGTCGATTTCCCATGTATTGGGGCCTGTTTTGACGATTGAAGGCTCTTGGTCTGGGCTTTCGAAGACGCCTGGGCCGACGATGAGTTCGAGGACATCGTTAGGGGAGATGATGCCTGCGGTGCCGCCATATTCGTCGAGGACGACGGCGAGGGGTTTGCGGCTTTTGGCGAAGGTGACGAGGAGGTCGTCGAGGGTGACGGTTTCTGGGACGAAGAGGGCGTCTTGTTGTTGGCCAGTGGTTTTATCGATGATGCCTTCGATGGCGTCAGGGGTGCGGCGGAAGACGGGGAGGTAGCGGTGTTTGGCGTGCGCGAGGGTGGCGCGGCGGAAATCTTCGTCGCGGTCGATATCATAGCCTTCGATGTCGACGCGAGGGGTCATTTCATCGTTGGCGCAAAGTTCGGAGAGGCGCAAGACGCCTTCGACCATTTCGGCGTCCGCGGCAGAAACATCGCCACGTTCCGCGGCAGATTCAAGGACGGAAACGAATTCGCCATCGGAGAGTGCGCGGCGTTCACGTTCGAGTGCGGGGGCGAAGGCTTTGGAGGTGAAGCGCAAGACGTGGTTGAAAGGGGAGAGGAGCCAGCGCCAAAAGAGGAGGCAGGGCGCGACAAAGGGCGCGAGCATTTCCGCGTTTTTGAGGGCGAAGCGTTTGGGGGTGATTTCGCCAAAGATGAGGAGAAGGACCGTCATGACGGGGACGGCGAGGTAGGCGGAGCAAGGGATGTAGGCGTGGAAGAGGCGGTAGCCAATTGTGGAGATGGCGAAGTTGACGAAGGTGTTGCCGACGAGCAAGGTGGAGAAGAGCATGGCTTGGTCGGCCAGGCATTTTGAGATGAGCGCGTCGGTGCGGCCGCCCTTGGCCCGTAGGCGAGCGCGTTCGGCGGGCGTGAGCGAGAAGAGGACCGTTTCAGAGCCCGAGAAGAATGCGGAGAGCGCAAAGAGAATCGGCAACGCAATCGCGGCACAAATAATCATGCGTTTACTTCAACTCCTTTAATATGGAAACGCCAGCCGAGCAGCCGAGGCGGGTTGCACCCGCGGCGAGAAGAGCTTGGGCATCGGCGAGCGTGCGAATGCCGCCCGCGGCCTTGACGCCCATTGTCTTGCCCACGGCCTTACGCATGAGCTTCACATCGTGGACGGTCGCGCCGCCTGTACCAAAGCCTGTTGAGGTTTTGACAAAATCGAATCCTGCATTCTTGGCGAGCTTGCAAGCGAGGACTTTTTCGTCGTCCGTCAAATAGCAACATTCGATGATGAGTTTGGTGACAACGCCGAAGCCGGCTTCCTTGCTGATGGTGTTGGCGTTGGTGAGTTCAAGTTCGAGGCCTTCGCGGAGCGCGGCACTTTTTGCGGCAGCTTTGAGCTTGCGAACATCGATGACGAAATCGAGGTCAAGCGCGCCATCATCGACGGCGACGACGGCTTCGTAGTTTTTGACTTCGGGCACATTTTGTCCGAGCGGAAAGCCAATGACGGTACCGACGCGCACACTCGAACCTTTCAAGCAATGCGCCGCGAGCGGGACTTGGACGGGGTTCACCATCGCGCAGGCGAAGTGATATTTTTTCGCTTCGCGGCACAATTTGCGCACGGCGTCTTCGTCACCTGCCGCTTTGAGGAAGGTGTGGTCGATACAATTTGCAAGCTCTTCTCTTGTCATAAGCCTAATCCTTTTTGATGGCGTATATTATACCATATTTCCGCGGCACATTCAAGTGGGGACAGGAGGAGGGAGTTTGTTTCGCGGCATGAAGGAGGGTGGGGGACGGGGGTTTTAAGGGTTGATTTGGCCTTGAGGAAGGTCGTGTTTAGGCGTGGCGAAGAAAAAGTAGCGCGCTACTTTGTTAAAACCAGCGCGCTACTTTAACAAAACTAGCGCGCTACTTTTTGCAAAGTACCGCGGTACTTTATCTTGCGCGCAGTCAAATTGTACCAAAGGAAGGCTGGGATTGAACCATCTTTGCTGGGTGGCGCGACCATTTTGGTCGGGCGGCGCGGCAGTTTTTCTTGGTGGGGCGCGGCAGTTTTTCGGGTAAGTTAACATTTTGTGCTTGACACGGGACAAAAAAAAATGGTATAATATAGGCTATATTTCTTTTTGAGCTAAAAAGGTTAAAGAGGTACGACATGAAAAAGTTGGTCAAGAAGGTGTGCGTGGTCGCGGCAATTATTTTTGCCGCGGTGGATGTGTTTGCAGTGCAAGA
>CAVGIZ010000036.1:0-14495 GCA_963629255.1 Anaerovoracaceae bacterium | reverse complement strand
GGGCTGAAGGGGTGGGCGCGGCGGTTTTTTGGTCAAGCACAGCTTGACCATCAGCGCTAGGGGAGAACCCAAGGTTTCGGGGGGCTGCGCCCCCCGCTCCCCCGCGAAGGCAGGGCGGGGCTTTTGGGGCGGATGACAATGATGGGCGCATTTAGGTGGACTTATTTGAGTTGCTTACGTGCGAGGAAGGGCACTGGGGGCGCGGCAAAATGCGGGGCGGTGGGCGGTGAAAAGTGCCGCGGGGGAAGGAAAGTTTTTTGGAGTTTTTTGCGGAAGGGGGTTGCAATTTGGGCGGGAATATGCTATAATACATACTTACGTCTGATTAGGTTGATTAGGCGAGAAGTTAGATTATTCGAAAACTAGACAGTAAGTTATAGAAAAGAGAAGTAGAACATGAAAGTAGTGACAGTTAGTGAGGCCGCGGCGCGCGCGGTCGTGTTGGCATTGGTGATGGGTGTTGGGTTGGCGGCGGGGGCTGCGAGTCCTTCACAATTGGAGAAAGAGTTTGACGAGGCTGTGAAGGCTGGGCATCCTTTGGCGGCGGAGCGGGCTTGGAAAGAGCTGATGAGCGTGAAGCCGCAGACGGATGCGATTCGATATTTTCGCGCGGCAGAAGTTGCGCGGGAGATGGGGAAGGATGATTTCCGCCGCGACCGGCTGGCGAACTTTGCGCGTCAGGAGAAGAATTGGTCGCCGGAGGTGGAGCAGGCGGTGAGGTATTTGTGCCGCGTGGAGCCGTCGGCGGATTGGTACATTCGGTTGGCGAGGAATGTGAAGCCGGATGCGGAGTTGTTGCGGATTGGGAATCGGACGATGTGGCAATTGCGGAATAAGGGGCGTTGGGAAGAGGTGTTTCGTATTGCGGATTTGATGTTGGGGATGTTTACGAAGAAGGAGGAGCGGACGGATATTTTGTGGGTGTTTTGCAATGTGGATTGGAACTGGCAGGGTTTTCCGAAGGAGAAGTTGCCGGGGATGTTCATGAAGTATGACATGGGGGATGTGCAGCGGTTTCGGGATGTGATTCGGAATCATGAGGGGCAGGGTTTTGGTCCGGAATGGATGATTGGGTATGTTGAGAAGTATAAGAAGATGTGGGGTGATGCGGCCGAGGTGATTGGACAGTTGAACAATTGGTGGTGGAATCAGAAGGAGTATCAGAAGAAGCGTGATGAGTTGTTGGTGCGGGCGGCGAAGTTGACGCCGTATGCGTTCGCGGCGGGTACGGATGTGGAGACGCGGGCGAAGTTTTTCCGTACGATGTGTGGAGCGACGCGGGTGTATTTTCCGGATGGGACGACGAATGGACATGCGAATGTGTGGACGTCGCGGAAGGCTGGCGAGATTTATCGTGGGCTGAAGATTGACAAGGTGAAGGATGAGCGGTTTTATAATGATGTGTACCGTGCGGGGATGAATAGTCAGGTTTGGGAACAGAAGGATGTGATTGAATTCACGCAGGCGGCTGGGACGTTGGCGGAGCCTGATTGGGTTTTGCGGAATACGCCGAATGGGGACATTCGTGACAAGGCGCGTGAGACGAAGAACGCGGCAGAATTGAAGGCGTTTATTGGGAAGTATGAGTCGGACGGGAAAGTGCCGCGGGCGTTTGTGAATGGGTTGTATTGGGCGGCGTGGGATGCGTTTAGGGAGTGCAAGGATGTGCAGGGGTACAAGCGGATTATTATGAATTACGTGCGGGAGAATCCGTGTGATGCGAATCCAGATTGGATTTATGAGCGCGTGGTGAACTATGGTGGATTTACGAGTGTGAATGAGCGGATGGGGTGGCTGAAGGATTTGTTTGCGCTGACGGGGATGCAGAAGTATTGGACGAAGTTTATTGAGCGCACGGAGAGGGAGGCGGAGAACCATATTAAGGCGAAGCGGCAGGGGACGCCGTTTGGTGCGGAGGCCGCGTTCAAGGCGTGGGCGCAGACGGTGAAGGGGTCGAACGCGACGAGTGCGGATGCGTTTTATCGTGCGGAGGTGGCGTTGGCGAGGTTGCCAGGGTCGGACAAGGGATTTCAGGCGGAGTCGCACAAGATTATGGCGGATGCGATTGCGGCGTTTCCGGGTGGGGTTTATCCGAACGGTTTGAAGTATCCGTATGAGACGCGGTTGATGGATTGGATGGTGCGGCGGTATGGTGAGTATTGCCGGAAGGGGACGAGTGCGGACAAGAGGAAGTATATTGAGACGTTGATGCCGAAGATGGGCGCGTGGGAAGAAGGGGGGAATGCGTGGGGATGCATTTCGGAGTTCTTGCGTGATGACAAGGAGCTGCAGAAGGATAAGGAGTTGAGGAACAAGTATGTGGTGGCGTATGTGAAGGCGACGAAGGATTATGATCCTGGCTGGGGGAGTGGCTGGCGGTTGTATGTGATTACGAAAGAAGATGAGACGTTTATTCCTGAGATTGATTTCAAGCAGATGAGCGGGAATAGCGTGATGGATTTCTGTGGTGCGATTAGTGAGCGGCGGGTTTCGGACAAGATGGCGGCGAAGATGATGGATGGGATTTTCACGTCGCATCCTATTAAGGAGTATCCGCGTGAGAAGTTGCAGAGGATTCTTTGGGAGTTGTCGGGGTCGGTGAGGACGAATGCGGCGTTCCAGGCGAAGATTCCGTGGGATCAGTTGGAAGCGTATGCGTTGGACACGGTGGCGAATGGGCGCGAGGAGCGTTGTTTGGCGGGGAATGTGATGTTGTTGGGGCGTGAGAATGGGCGGTTTGAAGGGCAGATGAAGCGGTACATGGCGGCGATTGATAAGGAGCCTGAGGCACGGGCGTTGTCGCTTTACAATGAGATGATTGTGCAGTGGCGCGATTTCAATGGGAATTGGTGGTTGCAGAAGGTTGGGGACAAGGATTGGTTTATTGAGGTGGTGATGAATAAGATGTTGCCGCTGATGAAGAAGATGACGACGACGTATGCGCCGACGTACACGTATGAGGATTATGAGACGGGTGCGTTTCATGAGACGATAGGGCGGATTGGACAGTATGTGGAATGGGAGAACCGCAAGGAGAATGTGAAGGAGCGCAATCAGAAGGTGTATGAGATGGCGAAGGCGTTCAATGCGGAGTATGTGCGGTTGGCGCTTGTTGGGATGGGCTTTGGTGTGGGTGAGGAGCGCGTGCTTGGAGCGAACTTGCAGTATTATATGGATGCGCTTGCGAAGACGAATGAAGTTGGGATGGTGAAGGTTGCGCGTGCGATTGGGCTTGGGATGAATGGTTGGAATTGTGATTGGAAGGCGGTGTTGGATGGGACGGCCGCGGCGGGTGCGAATGAGGCGTTGTATTTGTTGACGGCGGCGTTGAATCGTGAAGGGCTTCAGGAGAATTTGCTGGCGGCGGCGACGAAGTATCGTGCAGAAGTGTCGCGGAAGTTGCCTGGGATTTATCCGGTGTCGGAGAAGGATCCAGCATATCCATTGTATGTGGCGGCGGATGAATTGACGCGGAACAATCCGGAGCGGGCGACGAAGTTGCTCTTGTCGAACTTGGCGGTGTTTGAGCGCGAGGCGGTGAATTTGCCTGAGGACTTCACGGCGTGGGCGGTGGATCAATTGAGGATGCAACGCGGGAAGAAGGATGAGTTGTTGTTGAAGGCGCGTTCGGTGGCGACGCAGGTGTTGGATAAGGAGTCGAAGATTACGCCGAACTTGGCGGCGGCGATGTTGCTCGCGCGTGCGGAATCGTATCGTGATCAGCAGAACTTTGAGGCGGCGAAGTTGGAGTATCAATCGATTCGGAACAATCCGAAGTACAACACGACGGAGTATGGGCGCAAGGCGATGTTCCGTGCGGTGGATTTGCAGATTGAGACGGGGAATGCGAGCGCGGCAGAATCGACGTTGGAATATTGGCTGAGTCAGCCGGATACGCAGGTGCAGGCGGAGGCGCATTATTTCTTGGCGAAGATTGCGTATGACCGCAAGGATTATGATGAGTGCATCAAGCAGTTGCGTGAGGTGTTTGCGATTAACTTTACGCACACGAATGCGCGGTTCTTGCAGGGTCAATGGAAGTTGGCGACGAACTCTGAAGTTGATGAGACGGAAGTGTTGATTGGGAGTTTGTCGGACCGGACGGCGGTGCGGCCTGGGCAGCAGTTGGCGATTACGGTGCAGGATCGGAACTTGTCGGTTGCGGGCGGTGGGAGCTCGATTCCGGTGGTGGTGACGACGGCGCCGGGTGGGGATCGCGAGATGGTGCATTTGTATCCGTCGGTGCGTGATCCGAATTTGTTCAAGGGGGTTGTGGATGTGAAGTTGGCGAATCCGGTGGCGTCGAACTTGGTGTTGGAAGTGCATGGTGATGATGCGGTTTCGTATGTGATTGATCCTGAGTTTTTGAAGGCGCGTGGGTTGCCGCTGAACAAGCCGAAGGTGTTGAAGGTTGTGGATGATGCGCGGTTGGCGATTGGGGCTGGGGCGCCGCGGACGGAGGAGTCGGATTCTGCCGCGCAGATTGAGGCGCAGGTGATGGATGGTGGCGCGACGGAGACGGATGCGTTGTCGATGTCGCTGAGGCCGGGCAATCCGTTGTACATTGCGGTGTCGGATAAGGATCGGTCGCTTGGTAAGGATGATGATTCGGTGCGGGTTGAAGTGACGACGACATCGGGGGACAAGTTGGGGAATGTGGTGTTGAAGGAAGTCGCGCCGTGCACGGGTGTGTTTCGTGGGACGGTGCCGACGGCGTTGCCGCCGCCGCGTGCGTTTGCAAGTGATACGGCTGTTGGTTTCAATGCGGGCGATGCGATTAATTCGACGCGTGAAGGGAAGTGGCAATCGCTTTCGGATAGCCAGCCGGGCAAGTGGTTTGAAGTGGATACGATGGCGTCGTACATGGTGTCGAATGTGACGTTGAAGGTGCCGACGCCGTCGGAGATTACGTCGATTCGTTTGGCGGGATCGCTTGCGGGTTCGACGATGCGATTGGGGACGTTGCCGGCGGGGGATGCGGCGAAGCGTTTGGGGTTGAAGTATCAGTGGGAATGGCGCGGCGGTTTCCGTGGCGAGGGTTCAATTCGCGACTTCATGGAGAAGGCAGATGCGCCGCGGGCGACGACGGTTACGAACTTTGTGTTCAAGCCGGAGCGTGATCGGCAGTCGATGGTGGCGCGTTATTCGGGTGCGTTCATGCAGCCGAAGGGATTTGATTATTTGCGCTTGAGGGTGCAACGTTTGGCGAAGACGTCGGATGCGTTGAGGACGCTTTGGGTTGCGATTGCGATTGATGGGCGGACGATCTTTTCGGGGTCGGGTGCGAACTTGGCGACGCAGTTGATTTCGTGTGAGATGATTGCGGGCGTGCATCGGATGGAAGTGTTTGTGACGGCGCAGAATAAGGCGGATGCGTTTGAGTTGATGTGGGAGCCATTGGGGTCGGAGCCGAAGGCGATTCCGGCGGACTGGTTTGATTCGAAGGCGCATCCGGAGATTGTGGAATTTGTCGCGGACCGTGCGGTGATTAAGCGGACGGCGGAAGGGTTTGAGGCGACGTTTGCGAAGCCGGTGCGGTTGCGGACGATTCGTTGGGAGTTCTTGGGGCGGACGAGCCCGGCGGTGACGATTGATTCGATGAGCGCGATGGATGCGGATGGGAAGATAATTTTGCCAGTGAAGAGCGACTTCTCGGATGCGCAGCGCAATGATACGTTGGAGGTGGCGCCGGGGGATCGTATTTCGGTGAGGTACACGGATGAGGCGACGAGCTCGGGTGATAAGAAGATTTTGGAAAAGACGATGGGTTCGAGCTTCAATGATGCGGAAGTTGGTTTCTTCTTTGAGGAGATTACGCCGGCGTATCATGGGGGCGAGCCGACGACGGTGTACCGCGAGGCGTATCGGTTTGTGCCGGGCGACACGTTGATTGTGGCGGTCAAGGATATGGACCTTGATGTGAGCGGGGAGGCTGACAAGTTGGAGGTGGTGGTTGAAACTGCCGCGGGCGAGAAGCGGAAGATGACGCTCCTTGAACAGCGGAAGGATTACCGCTATGCGAACTTGGGCCTGCAGGAAGAGGGGAATATTCACACGGGCTTCTTTGTGGGCTTGCTCAGGACGGCGATGAAGGATGATGAAAAGGCGCATCCGAAGGCGCTCAAGGTAGACAAGAATGAGACGCTGACGATTAGTTATGAGGACCGTGAAAATACGCGGCCGGGCGTGCCGTGTGTGAGGACGTCGAAGGTGCAGGCGATTGAGCCCGCGACGCCGGTGTTGACGTTGTTCAAGACGACGATTAAGCGGACGATTGATACGAGTCCGACGGCGCTTGCGCGGTTGGAGGCGATTCGTCGGCGGCCGGGTAATGAGAAGGTTGAACATTTGTATCGGGATGAGTTGTATTCGGAGCCGATGACGCGTGCGGAGTCGGATTCGACGAATGAGATTCCGGTGAATGTGGCGGCGCCTGTGTTTGTGCGTGTGAATGATCCGTCGCGTGCGCGGCATGATGCGTCCAAGTTGACATTGGAGGCGGTGGCGTATTCGGAGTTGGCGCGTGCGGAAGCGGAAGGTGATGAGCCGCGTGTGGAGCGGACGTCGATGAAGTTGGGCGGGGCGTTTCGTAATACGCGCCTGACAAAGGGGGCCGAGACGATGCGTGAGGCGCGCACAGCGGGCAGCTTCAATGGGTCGGTGTACATGGTTGTGGGCACGCCTGAGACGGCGAGCGAGGAATTGCTTGCGATGACGGGGCGCTCGGGCCGGACGGTGACGAAGGAGGAGCTTCTTGATTACCCAGTTTTGATTGGTGTCAATGGTAATGACAAGGTGCGGTTGCGCGTGTATGATGGTGAGACGATGTTGATGGAACGCACGCTCTCGTTGGAAGCGGATGCGTCGCTCGCGTTGATGGATTCGACGTGGAAGGCGGAGCGGACCGCGGCACATGTGGGCGAGCGTTTCTTCGTGCAGATCAAGGATGCGGATCGCGATGTGACGGATGAGGCGGACCGCATTCGCGTGGCGGTGACGAGCCTTGTGAGCAAGGTCGGGCGCGACATGGTTTTGACGGAGACGATTCCGCACTCGGGCATCTTCAATGGTGTGATTCGTCCGATTATGTTTGCGCCGGGCGAGGAGATTCCGTCCATTGTGACAGGTAGCGTGGCGTCGACTGAGATGTTGATTGCGGATGATCGTTTTGCGGTGAAGTATGGCGACAAGCTGAGCTTTACGTATCATGATGACCGCACGATTAGCGGTGCGCAGCGGACGTTGTGTGTGACGGGTACGGTGCATAAGGGGTCGGACGGCACGGTGCGGATGTTCTCGAAGCGGTTCCGTGATTCGGATCAGGCGGTTTTGGTGCAATTCCGTTTGGCGGAGTGCTTGTTTGAACAGGCCAAGGAACACCGCAAGTTGAAGCAGGCGGCGAAGAGTGCGGATGCGATTGCGAAGGGTAAGTACATTCTTGAGGAAGCGCTCAAGAATTATCCGGACTCGGCGCATCTCGTGCAGGGCGAATATTTGCTTGCGAACCTTTATCAGGAACTTGCGACTGAGCAGAAGGAAAGTGGCAACAAGGAGAAGGCGATGGAACTTTACGCCGAAGCCCTTGCGCGCTTCTCGCAGCTTCTCGCGATTTGGCCGGAAGGTGATTACGCGGCACGTGCCCAATACCACAAGGCGCTTTGCTTGGAAATGCTCGGCGACTACCAGCGTGCGGGCGAGGAATATGTCAAGATGACGTACCTCTATCCAGAGTCTGAACTGGTGGGCGATGCGACGATTCGTTTGGCGACTTACTACTATAAGAATGAAAAGCGTTATGATGTGTCGGCGCGCATTTATCAGAACTTCCAGAAGCGCTTCCCGAATCACGAAAAAGCGCCGCGGGCTCTCTTTATGTGTGGCAGTTGCTACGTGAAGGAAGCGGAGAAGATTCAGGCTAAGGCCGAGGAAGATGCCAAGGCGAAAGGCAAGGAAGTGGGCGGGCTTACGGCGAACGCGAGCTTGATGTATGAGAAGGCGGTTAAGGCGTTTGATTCCTTGAACGAGATTTATCGTTCGTCGACGACGCCGGAACTGCGCGCACAGGCCCTCTACTGGGCGGGCGACGTTTCGCTTCGCCGGCGTGATTCGCGCAATGCCTACCTCTATTTGAAGCGCACGGTGCTTGAATATCCGGAAACGGAATGGGCGCGGCGTGCACGTGGCTTGCTTCTCCAAGAAGCGCGTAGCTTCCGTGAGTTTGAAGAAGAATAATGAGAAGGCGACGAAACAAAATGAAACACGCTTTGATCAAGTTCATTCTTCTCGCGGCACTTTTGGCCGCTCCCCAGGCCTACGCGTGGGACTGGTCCAACAGTTGGCGCATGCCGACGGATGTCTATAAGAACCTTGACTTCTCTGTGCGGGCAGGTGTTGATCGTGCCGTCAAGATCTTCGCGGAAGCGGTTGAGTTTGAACGCCGCGGCGGACGTTCCACCGATGCGATTCCGCGCTATCGTGCCGCGGTTGCCGAATGGCGCAAGGTCCAGGTTCAAGCCGAGGCTGAAAACTTTGACGAGACGATTCTTTCCTATTCGGTCTTCATGCAAGGTTGCGCTCTTGAATGTGCCCGCGACAGAAATGCCGCGCTTAAGATGTATGCGGAAGTTCAGGACCTCTATCCCGATGTGCGCTGGGTTGTGATTCCTGCGCGCTATCGTCAAGGCCAAACACAAATTGAGATGGGCGATATTCGCAAAGGCAACGAAACCATCGACGCGCTTGCGACTGACCCCGATGCTGCGGGCTACGCTTGCACGGCCGACGCCATTTCCTATGTCGCCGACCTGCGCTGGAACGCGGGCAAAACGAGCGAGACAGTTGATCTTCTTCGCTCCATTGTGACCTCGCCTGACTACCGCAAGTTGACGCCTGAGCTTTGGAATTGGACGCGCTCGAATCTTGCGGTTGTACTCATGGCTCTTGGCAACTACGCTTCCTTCGATGAACTTGTTTATCCCGATGGCGTCCCTGATGACATCGTCAAGAATTACAACTGCGTGCGCTGGGGCGTGAACCTCTTCTTGGAAGCGGTCGGCTATCAAGGTTGGTACTGGGGCGATCGCTATCGCAAGCGCATGGAAACGCTCTGCCCGAAGGAAGCGGCTCGCCGCGAAAAGACGAACGCCTCGCGCAAGGCTTTCGCCAAATGGTTTGCCTCGAAGCGCGGCATTTATGACCAGGCCAACCACAAGATTGACGGTCTGCACGACGACTTGCGTATCGCCGTCACTTACGAAAAAGCGGACGCCGTTCGCCCACGCGCCGAAGCCCTCAAGGCCGCCATCAAAGGCATGAAGGATCCCAAGAAGGCCGAATCCTTCGCGTGGGATATGCTCAATTGCCTTTACTCCGCGCGCCTCTTTGACCTTGCGCGCACAGTTCCAGATGTTCTCTCTGACCAGCTGACAGCATCTTGGATGCGCTACTCAATCGAGGCGCGCGCCGAAAATTGGAAGGGAGCGGAAATGATGCTCAACGAATACATCGCGCGCAAACCAGATGCGGAAGGCCTCCTTCGTGCGAAGTGGAATTTGGCCGATTTGTATCGCGACCGCCTGGGCAAGCCCGAGCGCGCTGTCCAGCTCTATCAAGAAATCAATCAGCCGCCGCGCACGCTTTGGGAACTCCAGCGCACCTATCGCCAGATGGGCAAGAAGAAGGAATGCTACAACGCATTGAACGAGCTGATGTCAATCTTTGAAAAGGAAGCGCCCGAAGCCGTTCTCACGGCTGCGCGTTACCGTGAAGCCGATGGCGAAAAGGAGAAGGCCATTGCCCTCTACCGCCGCCTCCTCACTCACCCCGAATGGAAAAAATCTGGCCAATCTTCCGCCGCGCACCAAGCCCTCGAACGCTACGGCATTGCGACAGGCGGCGCGATGGTCAACGAGGTCCACTAATAAACAATTTGAATTCGAACGAATATAAAGGAACAAGCAGATGAAGATGAAGACAGTATTGATGTTTGGATGCGCGCTTCTTTCCGCGCTCTCCCTAATCGCCGCCCCTGACGCCAAGCCAGCCGCAAAAAGTGCCGCGGCCAATGGTGGCAACCCGAAGCAAATCGAAGCCCGTGCCCAGCGTATGGTCAAGAACGCTCTCGCCCTCTTCGAATCGAAAGAAGACGAACGCGCGATTGGCATGCTCGAAGCCGTCATTCGTATGTACCCCGATTCCCAAGCCCGCTTCAATGCCTCCATGGAACTTGGCCGCTATTTCACCGACAAGCGCAACTTCGATCGCGCCGCGGCAGAACTCCGCAAGGCCTTCAATGCGGAAAGCCCAGACGTCCAAGCTGAATCGCTCCTCCTCCTCGGCCGCATGCAAGTCGCCAAAGGCACGCCAGCCGAAGCCGTCATGACCCTGCGCCGCCTCGTTCAAGGCTACCCCACGAGCGCCTTCGCGAATGACGCCTACTTCCTCATCGGCCAAATTCACTTCGAAGCAGGCCGTTGGGCCCGTGCCGCCGAAGCCTATCAAATGGTCGGCACCGCTGTCCCTGAATCTGAATTCCTTTCCAACGCCGTCGTCCGCGCCGAAGCGGGCCAGCGCGTTTACGTCTATGTCCATGATAAGGACCTCGCCGTCCTCTCGACCCTCGGCGATAAAACTTACGTCGAACTTTCTAGCAAATCGGGCGACCGCGAAAAAGCCGAGCTCATTCCTTATGGTCGCGGCGATGGTGACTTCCTCGCCTCCGTCAAAACGACCGCGGCAGATTCCAAGCCTGGCGATGGCGTCCTGACCGTCCACGGCTCCGAACCTATTGAAGCGACCTACGTCGACGCCAACACCGAAACGGGCGAAATCAATCGCAAGCTCATCGCGAACGCCCACGTCGTTTCTTCCGCGGTCCTTTCCTTCAAAGATGGTGCCCAGCGTCAACGCGTCCGCGGCGTCTTTATCGACCAGCCCGCTTTCCTCCAGTTGCGCGACTTTGACCTCGATAAGACCGACCAGCCCGACACGGCCAAAGTCATCCTCAAGGCTCAATATCGCGAGCGCCCCGAGCCTGCGCCTGGCGAAACTATCGCCCCGCCGCCCGCGCCTGACGCCCCTTGGCTCACCCGCGCCGAACAGGAAATGACCCTGACCGAAACGGGTCCGCGCACCGGCATCTTCATCGGCCGCATCGTCCCGCGCCTTCTTTCCTCGGACACGAATGCCCCCGCGGCAAAACTTCCCGAAGGCGAAATCGCGGTTCGCATGGATGAACGCATCGAGGCCGAATACCTCGACGAACAACACCTCGATGGCGCTACCCCGGCCACTCGCTTGGCGGACGTCCTCGTCCTCATCGGTGGCTCGACCGAACCTCAATCCATCGTCGCTCACTCGTCCGAGGCCACGATCCAGGCCAAGAAGCTCATTCTCGAAGCTCAGCTCCTCAATAAGTGGGGCACCATCTTCAAGGATGTCGGCCTGCAAGAAAACGCTCGCATGAAAGCGGATGAAGGCCTGCGCCGCGTCGCGGACGTCTTCGAACTTTCTAACCATAATACTCTCGAGCGCTCCGTCCTCGAAGAAGCCTACGAAGCCCGCTGGAACCTCCTCCTCGTCAAGGACGACCTCCGCGGGGCCATCGCGACTTGCCACGCCCTCGTCCGCCGCTTCCCGGATACCCTCCTCGCGGACCGCGCCTTCATGCAAATTGCGAACGCCCGCCTCCAGGAAAAGACGGGCGACTCGGTTCGTTCCGCCTGCACGGTCCTGAACGCGATCATCAATCTTCCGAATTCGCCGCTCAAGGCGGAAGCCCAATATCGCATCGGCCTCGCCCTCGAAGAGCAAGCCCGCCAAAGCCAAGCCTACGGCCATAAGCCCGACTACTCCGGCGCCATGCGGGCCTTCCGCGAATGTGCCGACCGCTATCCTTCTAGCTCCTACGCGGGCGAATCCTTCAAGCGCCTCATCGACTACGATGTGTCCATCCGCAACTATTCTTCCGCGGTGGAAACCCTCGAGCGTGTCTTCCAGGATTACCCGGACGCCCCGTGGCTTGACGAAATGCTTCTCAAGTGGGGCATCGTCAAAAACCGTATGGGCGACCGCGAAGGCGCCAAGGAGAAATTCCGCAAGCTCGTCGAGGAATACCCGGGCGGCAAGTCGGCCAAAACGGCCGCGAACTTCCTCAAGAAATTGGGTGACTAAACGATGATGCGCGCACTCTCCATCTTGGCCTTGGGCGCGGCACTTTTGCCGCGCCTCGCCAGCGCAGAGGCCGCTCAATCCGCGGTCCCCGCCCCCACCGCACAAACCGCGGCCGAGGGCGGCCTCATCCCGGTCCCAACCCACGCGGCCCCCGCCGGCACGAACGCCGTCTCACAAACCGTGCGCTACGTGACCTATCGCCAGGCTTGCCTCGAAGGCTGGGCCCCCAAGCCCACCAACTCCATTCAGCGCGACATCCAAAAAAGCGTGCTCGCGGAGCGCCGCCAAGGCCCCACGAACCCCATCCTCATCAAGCCGGGACAAAAGCCCCGCGCCACGTCCAAATGAAGATTAAGTACCGTTATCTTTATCAATCCAAGGAAAGCAATAACCAGGAAGGCTTTATCTGGGCCGAAAGCCGCGCCGATGCCTATGCCAAAATTCGAAAGATTGGCATTCGCCCCTACCGCGTCATCGGTGACGACCCCACCTTTCTCCGTAAACATGCCCTGACCCTCGCGTTCGCCGCGCTCGCTTTCATTTTTGCCGCGGCCTTTTCGGGTCTCCTCATCTATCGTAACGCGGGCCTCACCGCTCCAGCTTTCCGTCAACAAATTCATGGCGATGCCTCCCTCATCGCGAACGCCGCCTATAATGGCTGGACAACCCTCTTTGATTCGCCCCTCGACCGCTACCTCGCGTATTACGCCCGCCCGGGCCTCCGCGCGAATCCACCCACCCCCACCAAGGCCGAGCTCGATTCGTTCCCAGCCGACTGCAAAAAGCCCGTCATCCACGAAAAGGATGAATGCCCGGAATATCGTCAACTCCGCAACATCATCGCCTACATGCATAAGGAAATGGCGGCCTACCTCGCCGCGGGCGGCACGCTTACGGATTATCTTGCGCTCCTTGACGAGCGCCAAAACCAAGAATACGAACTTCGCGAAAAGGCCGCACAAAGTGTGGAGCGCGCCCCGGAGGCCTACCGCTACACAACCTGGATGAACATGAATGCGAACCTCCGTTCAAAAGGCATCGCACCCATCGACCTCCCCCGCGAACTCCTCTCCAACCCTTAACATGAACACACAAGAAAAGCTTGTCGCGCTATTGAAAGCGACCGGCCAAACCTGTGCCACGGCTGAAAGCTGCACAGGCGGCGGCATTGGCGCGGCAATTACTTCCGTCCCTGGCGCATCCGACGTCTTTCTCGGCGGCATTATCTCTTATTCAAACGCCGTCAAACACGACCTCCTCGGCGTCAAAGATGAAACCCTCACGACGGTCGGCGCCGTCTCCGCGGAATGTGCCGCGCAAATGGCAGAAGGCGCGCGCAAGGCCCTCAAAGCCGATATCGCCGTCTCTGTGACAGGCATCGCAGGCCCAGGCGGCGGCACGCCCACCAAACCAGTCGGGCTCGTCTATTTCGGTCTTTCAACGGCGAAAGGCACCCGCACCGAAAAAGCTCTTTTCCAAGGCGACCGCGACAGAATTCGTTCTCTCACCATCACCCATGCCCTCGGTATGCTCACCGTCGCCGCCTCATCCCCATGCTAAACGAATCTTCTCGTTGTGCATTGGTTACCGGTGGCACCACGCGATTGGGGCTGGCGATCGCCAACCACTTGCGGGCCTTGGGCTGGCGCGTCATTACGACCTCCCACCGCCCAGACTCCGGTGCCGACATCATTGCCGACTTGACCGAACCCATGGGCCCGGCCCGCGCCTACCTCGCCGCCACCCAACTCAACCAGAACCAACCCCTCGACGCGGTCATCAACAACGCGGCACTTTTTCAAGGCGAACCAGAAATCCTCCAGGCCCTCAACCTCACCGCCCCACAAAAACTCACCATCTTCATGGCCGCGCGCGAAATGGGAAGGGGGCACATCATCAACATCCTCGATGCCCAATGCCTGGACGACACCGCGGCACTTTCCCCTTACCTTCAGACGAAGCACGACTTGCTCGCCTACACTCACAAGAGCGCGGCACTTTTTGAAGCCACTCTCAATGTGAATGCCGTGGCACCGGGCTCTATCCTGCCACCCACAAACGCACACATCAAAGCGGACCTCTCCCCGCGTGGCCGCCCCACGCCTGAAGCTGTCGCCCACGCCGTGGCTTTCCTCCTTGACAGCCCCTACACCACCGACTGCATCATCCCCGTCCGCTAATCTGCCGCGGACGGCTTGTTTTACTGGGGGCGCGGCAGTTTTTAGGGGGAGAAGATGGTTGGGGGAGGGGGTTTCTTTGGGTGGGCGAAGGGGTTTTTATGGTACGATTCGGGCTTGGCTTGGATAAAGTATCACGATGGTTTG
>CAVGIZ010000035.1:0-14910 GCA_963629255.1 Anaerovoracaceae bacterium | reverse complement strand
GTTGTGAACATCCTTTTTTTTTTTTTTTTTGTACTATTGTACCACATTTGGATGCCTCTTGTCAAGGGTGAATTTCAATTTCATCCATATCTTGAGTTTTTGCCGCGTAATCATCAAAAAAAAAAACTGCCGCGGGGAGGGCGGTGGAAAAAAAGATTTAACTTTTTTTCGAAACAGGCGTAAGAAATCGGTTCCGAAGCCGTTAATATATATGTGAGCATTCACAAAACATGTCCTCATCGATTCAACATCTAATTTAAGGAGATACAAAAATGGCCGAATTTCAGCAAATCACGCAAAACTTCCTCTCGCGCAAACTCATTGAATTCTGGGGGAATCTTGTCAAAAACTACCGCAATGAATGCCAGGATGACCGTTTCTTTTGCGCTGTGGATGACAATTTTCCCCATGATAAAGGCACGGCTTTGATTCAGCTTGTGTATTCCAAAGATGAGTTGGAGCCGTTGATGGGGAATGGGTATGGTCGTTTGGACTTGAGAGATCCGCTTCGCTCCATTTTTGAAGAGCTTTGGAATCATTCTGAGACGCAACAAAAGTGCCGCGCTGTTTTGACAACTATTAAGGAAAGCATGCTTGAAAAGTGCCGCGCTGAGGGTGAGGAAACGTTGGAGAAACGCTTCAATGAATTGGCCGATATTTTCCATCTTTCCGATATTGAACGTGAAATTATGATATTTTCGTACATCATAGAGACAACCAGTTTTCGCTGGCCGTGTGAGGTGAACGGCTATGAAAAGCCGCTCTACTATGCGATGGCACTCAACCGGTCGTATGGGGAAGTTTCTAGCGTGATGTCCGCCAAAGGGAATTTGCGGCGCTTCCGGATTTTGGATGGGGATTGGGATTTCAATCGGAGGGCATTTGGGTGCTTTTTGGATGGGACAAAGGGTGAGGCCATTGTGCGCCCGTTCTATCGGGAGGTTGATTTGACGGAGACGTTGCCGTGGGCCTATTATGGTGAATTAGCACAAAAAGATGGGGAAATACTGAAGAAAATCATTCAATCCGCGAAGGGGAAGTGCAACATTTTGCTGTATGGTGTGCCTGGGACGGGCAAGACGAGCTTTGCGCGGTCCCTCGCGAAAGAGTTGGGGGCCCATCCCTTTGAAATTGCACAGGGTGATGATGACATTGATAACATGCGGCCCGAAGCGCGGCTCGTGGGGATTCGCATTTGTAATGAGCAAGAAACTGTCGAAAATGGCATGATTATTGTAGATGAAGCAGACGCCCTTTTGCGTGGGACGGCGTGTGGGCCGTTTGGGATGGATTTCAAGGGGTCAAGTTCCACCGAAAAGGGCCTGATGAACACGATTTTGGACGAATTGAAGATGCCAGCTATTTGGATTTCGAATGCACCTGCCGAGGCAATGGACGCGAGTGTGAGGAGGAGGTTTGATTATTCGATTTGTTTTGAGCGTCTGACCGATGCCCAGAGGTGTGCCATTTGGCAGAATATCATCGAACAAAATGGGCTGGAAACGTTGATTCCAGCAGAAAAAGTGAAAGAATATGCCGCGCGCTACAAAATTAGCGCAGGTGGCATCTCGCTTGTGCTCAATAACATCAAGCGGCTCAATCCCGCGGCAGAAAAGGTTGATGAATTGATTGCCGTCTTGATGAAGCCACATTGCAAATTGATGGGCATCGAAATGGCTGAAAACAGCAAGTTTCGTCCAGCCAAGGACTATTCTTTGGAAGGTTTGAACTTGAAGAGCAAGATTCCGCTGGGGAAGATTTTGACCGCGGCAAAAAATTTCCTGAAGGCCGATTTCAATGCGAATGGGAAAGATGTGCCGCGGATGAATGTGTTGCTTTTTGGGCCTCCTGGAACGGGAAAGACTGAATTTGTGAAGTATGTGGGACAGGAATTGAACCGCCCCGTGGTGATTAAGACCGCGAGCAGCATCTTGTCGAAGTGGGTGGGGGAATCCGAACAGAATATTGCCGCGGCCTTCAAGGAGGCTGAGGCAGAGCAGGCCATCCTTTTCTTGGATGAGGTTGATGGGCTTCTGTTTGATCGCTCCGCGGCACATCAGAGCTTTGAGGTTTCACAAGTGAATGAATTGTTGCAACAAATGGAGAATTTCAATGGAATTCTGATTGCCGCAACCAATTTTGATAAGAATTTGGACCCCGCCGTCATGCGGCGCTTCACGTTCAAGGTTGAGTTCAACTACTTGGATGACAAGGGGAAGGTCCTCTTCTTTGAACGGTTCTTTGGGTCGAAACTGACGAAAGCCGAGGAAGAAGAGTTGAAAATGCTCACAAATTTGGCACCAGGGGACTTCCGGACAGTGAGGCAGGAGCACTTTTATTTGGATGAAGAGGAGTCCAATCTGGACAAAATTGCCGCGCTTGCGGCCGAGTGCCAGTATAAGCACGATGGGAAGGGGGTGACAAAGGTTGGATTTTGATTTGAGAACATGCGATTTCTTGCAGATAAAGCAAATAGTTAAAATAATTCACTCGCTTCTCTTGACTTTTAGGCCAAGGTATGCTATAATAGTTGGTATCAAGAGAAAACAAGAGTAAGATAATAAAAGCATGTACCGAGGCGTCTATATGGAACAGATCATACAAAGCAAGGATATAACTATGCAAACAATGCAAGAAAATGGGAAAGTAGTGCAGAAAACTGTCGCGGAAGTGTTGGGCGATGAGATGGTCGTGAAGCTGTATGACCTGGTCGTGGAGGTCTGTTCATCCTATCGGCATGTCGTAGGGACTGCGGATTTGGAGGAGGTCGTGAACAAAGTGTTTGACCATTTTGTCTTGAAGGCACCCTATACGGAGGATATCACGCAGAACATGGGCGTTTGGAGGAGATTGTTCAGCGATTATGCCTGGAAGAAGATTTCCGACCTCAAGGACCTTGACCGGTCGGATGATGTCTCGCTTGAGGCTGTTGAAGAGGCTCGGGGGGAGGAAATTTTTTGTGGGAAGATTGGGGGAAAGCCTTTCGCGGCCGAATATCAGGAGGCCAAGCACCGGGCTCTCGAGCGGATGATTGTCGCCATCTTTGATAAGATGAATGCGAGCGACTCCACGCGGGAGGTTTTTGTGCGGAATGTGTGGCTTGAACAGGAATATAGCAAAATTGCCGCGGACTTGGGGATTTCGGAGAATACCTGCTATCAAAAAGTGTCGCGGGTGCTGAGGAATATTAAGAAGTATGGCAAAGAATACTACTTGCGTGAACGCGAATACTGCCTGGCCTATGAATTGGCTTGCTAACGATTCAATTGCGGAGCTGGTTGGCTATGTGATGGCCGCGCAAGGCGTGGACGAAAAAACCGCCCTCGCACGCCTTGCCGCGATCATCCACAGCGATGAAAAGGGCCGTGGCCGCCTCACTCGCTCGCTCCAGTCCCATCGTCACCATTCGAACGTTCCAGACTTTTTGGATGACGTCGAAGAAGACAGCGACTGGAACTAATTACCTTAATAGTTGATGAATCGGGCCATGTTTCAATTCACGACTTTCAATCCACAAGATAGAGTTCATATTTTGCTCGACTCTCACCTACGTATTTTAATTGTCTTGATACCCCATCCTTATCAGAAAAGGTGTTTGAACCAATAAGAATAACAATGTTCGCCTCAAGTCCCTTGAAAGCCTGCACGGTAGTTTTCAAAATGCGGCTTCCTTTATTCCACGACTCCACATCTTTCACAAAATCAACGGTACGTCCATTCGCATCCTTAAATTTCAGAATGGCATTAAGGTCGCCTTTTGTATACGCAAGCACGGCGATGTCCGTCGGCGAGTTCCGCTCTAGCAATCTTGACAGCAATCCCGGAATCTCACTCTTCTGAATTGACGTCACCGGCAGCATATCGGATCCAAGTGTATCTTTATCAAGATAGGCAATTGTCTTCTCAACTTCATATTGCGCAATCCGAGAATGTATTGGCTGCACATTGCGATAATTAACAGAGAGTTGATGCTGGGCAACGGGCTCTTCTTGAAAGAGTGACTCTTCATCATAATCCCAGGCGCTATCACCCTCATAAGAGAAAATCGTCTGCTCCGCATCCGAAAACAACACAACATGGCGATCCCTTTTCAACAACGACAACAAGAGGCGAAGATTTCGATCTGATAGATCTTGGGTTTCATCCACGATCAAAACATCAAATTTCTGATCCGCCTTGACGGTCTGAAGCGCCGCTTCAAGTTTACCATCTGCCTCCGATCTCACAAAGCCCCCCCCCTCATTCCCCAAATTAAGCGTCCGCCCGAACAACGTGCCAAGTCGATAGAAACTACAAACAGAGACGCCTGCGCTCTTCAGGGAACGCTTCAGAAACATGGCCAATGCATTGTTGTAGCAAACATACAAAACCTTCTTGCCGATCTCCGCATAGCGTCGAGCAAGCACGCTCGCAACAATGGTCTTCCCTGTGCCAACCCCACCCTTGACATGGCAATACTGACTCGTCAAGAGCTTTGCGAATATTTCCTTCTGGGGGGCCGTCAACATCCGTGCAGAAATCTTGTCCCACTCTACATACTTTAGATTCTCGACAAACGGCGTCACGTTAGATTCAAATCGTTTCTGGATGTCCCACGCATACCTTTTGAAACGACTTGACGGCGAAGGTACGCCCCTATCATGTTTATCAAGCAAATGAACAATGCGGCTCTCCAATGCGGCTGCTACACTATCCGCATTCGCCTCGCACCCATCAATAGAAAACGCATGTTCCTCTTGCCCAGCAATTACAACTTCACTTGTCATCGTGAAAACAATCAAGTAATCAAAAAGCCCCCAAGTTTCCCCGCCAGAAATATGCGTTCTCACATACTCGTCAAGACTATGAATCGCTCCACTTGCCTTGTTGTAAATCGGGACTGGGTTATCCCTACTAAGGCACACCGCACCATCATGCACGCAATAGCCGTCGCCCTTGGCATCGACATTCACAACGCCCTGATCCTTGACGAGAACTGCAAAATCAAGTTGATGGTCAACGCTGCCAGACAAACTAACATTGTAGAACACATGCCACTCTTTAGGCATGTGATCCCTAAAGAAACGATACAAACGACGTTCCCCATCAAATCCCTTCTGAGAATCTGGAATCAACTTTTGGAGTGCGGTTTCTGTTTCACAATTAGGATGCATTTGACTCATTTTTCAGTTCTCCTTTTCTTTTGCGACAATATGCTGAACCTTATCAGTATCTTTTCTGTTATTAAAACGATGAATAATGGTTCCATCGTCCAACTTGTAACGACTCCCGTTCAGAGGCATTTCCCCTGGCGATAGATTCTCCCACTCAAACAAATCAGCTTCAGACGCAGCCTCATCAAGTTGAAGTTCAAGAACACGAATTGCATCCCACCGATCCAATAAGACATGATTCGCCTGATTGTCAAAGTCTTTGAGGCAGTCATAGCATGACACCGCTGTACGTATCGTTTTCGACGCGTCTCCACCTTGACGAGTCTTGTACTCAGGAATTGTAACGGGCTTCAACAGGCGTTCGGCCTCCGTCAGATTAGGGTGTTTAAAATCAACGCATGTGCATGAGCACGCCTTCAGGGAGCGAATGGCCTCTTGGACAATTGTTTTGATGCGCATCTCTGTCTCAATATCAGACTCACTTTGCTTGACCAAGGCAAGCGCACACCCGCCGCCTCCCGCCGCACGATCAAAGAAGACAAAATCATAATTCCCAGAATTAAAGTCGTATTTCGTCATGCACCCCAAGTCTCTCGTTGAGACATGCAGTTCTTTCGCAATGCTTCGTCGAATTGCATACAAGGCGCTCAAATAGGCATTTGCAAGACGCTGTTCATCAAATCCGGATGCTTTCAAGACGGTAACCCCTTGTAATTTCCAAATTGCAATATTCGTTTGCACTTCATGTACATAGAAATAACCTGTTCCACGATTGGAATCTGAAAATCCCCTTCCTCGTTCACCAGGATTGACATATTGCAACATCCGATCCCCAGACTCTCCTGTCTCAATCTTAAGTCCCTTGACTTTGTGCCGACAAATTAGCTTGCCACCCCAATGAACAACAGGATTAGAACGAATGGAGTCTGGTTCATTGCGAATGGTACTCTTCTCTGCGAAGAACATTTCGGGTGTAATATACTTTTTCGGCTCGAGTTTGCTACCACACACTGGACATCGTGGTAGCGAGTTCTCCGCAAACTCTTCGTTGTCGTAAATTTTCTTACAGATCTGACAATAAAGAGTCTTTTCCGACATCGCCCCAGCGAGAGTCGAAGAATAAGACGAATCACTAGGATGAGCACTTACTGCTGGGCAACGCGATTTGTAGCGCCGCTTGTTACAGACAACACTTTGACCTGGCGCATATTCAAATAAGCCAAGTTCAAGCGGCCTTTGCATTTTCACGCCGCGCGCATCAAAATCATCTTTCGCCGGGAGAAGCTCCATGATATCGGTCGGGAAACCATATCTCGGTAAGATACATGTCTCGCTCAGAATATCAATCGTCTGCGCAGTCATAAGTTTATACTGCGGGAATGTCGGCACGCTGTTCGACCAGTCGGAAGCATCATAATCGCTGCTGGGCTCCGCCTCAGCAGAATTTGGCTGCTTGGAATAATTTTTCATCCGAGCCATGAGTCGTTCACGCAATCCTTGCCGCTTGGCAGATGCGCTTTCCTTCATCACGGACGCCTCATCGTCCCATTCAGGAACACGGCAACCGCCAAGATCTCGGTAATACTGATATTCCTTAATCGTCGTCACGTCCGTCGGCATCGCTGCCCCAAACTGAAAACGAATGTCATCGACCACAGAATACGCCGTACCAATCTTGTCACCGAAGAACTCTGAATAGCCGATAATTCCCTGAAGATACGCTGCGAGTTCTTCCTTCTTCTGCGTCGCCCACGTATCAAGGTACTGTTGGCAACAGGTCGATGTTTTCACCATTGAATCTGGGATGCCCTTTTCCTTGTTTCCCCTCTTGTATTTCCACCCAAGAATGAAATAAGATATGGTATTCCACGACTGGCCGATTTCATAGAGATATCTTATGAAAGAGTGCAACGCTTCCGCACGGAAATGTCGTGCCGCATAAATCGTTTGCCCAAGGTAGATATTGGGAGGTGTGATCTCGCCCCAGAACAAATCCTCAACATGACTGTAAAAATACTGATCATGCACGGCGTTACCCGCCAGTGAAAGAATATAAGCCGCTGCCCCAGGCCTACGTCCCGCACGTCCTGCGCGCTGTCGATAGTTGGAGGATGCCGGCGGGAGGTTGCTCAAGTAGACATTGTTGAGGCCACCAACGTCAATACCCATCTCAAATGTTGTTGAGCAGGACAAGATATTAATCTTTCCATCGACAAAAAGTCGCTGGTAGATTGCTCCCATCTTCCCATCAATCTGCGCCGTATGCTCCTGAATAACTAATGGCAAGACCTCTTCCAGAGACTCCTTACTGGTGCCAGGACGCAATCGCATATCCCGACAAACTTCTGAAAAGTTAAGTCCAAAGCCTCCCTCGTTGTCTGCCGGGCGCAGAATCTCCCAATTCGTGACAAAGCGTGACCAAAGCACACCCAACCAGTTGGACAACGCATTAGTATTACTGGCAATAGTATCATATTTATGTGCCTTTAACTCTCTCAACACGATTCTATAGATTGCATGCGTTTTCGTGCATGTACAAAAACTGACTTTCGTGACGGGTTTTTTCTGATAGTCGTCAAGTTCGCCCACAAAGTTCTTTTCTGGATCACTATCAGCGAAGTCAATCTTAATCCGCCTAACCAAGTATTCATAGACGGCGCGAGCGATATCCTGAGCACAAGCACCGCTAACAGTCAATGCTTTCGAAAGTTCATCCCAATCGCCTTGAGAGTGCGATTCAATGACAGCAGATGTCACCGAGATGTGATGTCTCACAATCAGATTGTAACGTGAACCATTGCGCAACGCTCGCAAAATCAAAAACTTTGAAACCGCACAACGATCGTCAACAAGAATCTTATCTGAATTCTCATAATCCAGAAGTTGCGTATAGCGAATCTTCTCGCCTTCAAGTTTCTTATACAAACGTCCACGTCTGTGTTGATCCGCTTCGGCGTCTACAAGATTGTCAATTGTTGGATTGTCTTCGGCTCCGGTCTCCTTAAGTTTCAACTTCGCAGATTCAAGTTGGAGAATCAATGGCTCCGCCGCAGAACCCATACTCTTCAGCTGATTTATAGCTGTGTTCTTATCTGCAATCTCTTTCCTTACCGCGTCCGACAGCATCGGTTGATATTCCGTCGCAAGTTCAACAATCAACCGTTCAATCAACTGACGTTCTTTCAGTCGCTCAAATTGATAGGCCAACCGTGCGGCATTGGCGCGTGAATCGGAGAACGCCAAGACCTTTCGACCTTCCGCTGTCACCTTCTCACGTTTCGATTCATCCACATCGCCATCCGCCAATGTAGCAAATGCATCCAAGAGCGCAATCTTGTAGATCTCACCCGTCGCTTCATACGGCGTAATAATCCCGTATTTGGCCGTCCTTCGCATTTCGTTTCCACAAACTGCGCACTTCGGAACAAACGAATTTGAACTTATGTTTTGCGCTACATGCGGTTCATCCATCTCGCCCCTACCAGGCACAAGCAGTGCATGAAGTTTCACCCATACCGCCCCCGGCTTTTCTGAAAGCGAGACTTCGCCGGTCTTTAAGTTCAACCACGATTCAATGCGCGTTCCTGCCGCATCCTCGGCATCATCTTCTCCCTTGAGTGTTGGTTCGAGCCAAGAGAAAGCATGCAGATATTGATAATCCGCCGTTTCGGATCGGAATACAGTGTCCGGCAATAATGAATCTGTCTCAATCTTTCGATTCGCATAGCCAAGAAGATAAGGATGTCCACAATACCGACAGACTCCAAACATGAAAATTTTCTCGCCAGTCGGCGCATACTCATCCTGGTTCCGGACAAAATGCGGCCGTGAGACATCCCCCGCTTCAAAGTAAATGCCAATGTCATTGATCTGCCGCACCACCTGATGATACCGCACATCCACAAGAGGATGACACGATCCCTTTTGAACGGCCAGTGCTCCCATGTTGAAGATACTGCGAAGATCTTCCTCTGAACACTGCATCTCAAGAGCCAACGCAGAGAACGACTTCGGCCTACCCGAAACGAATGTCCGATACTTGCCAATCTCCGGCGTCGTCACAAGAGCACGAAACAGGAGAGCACGATAATCAAGGTCAAGATCCTTAACTGGCAGAACCTGTCGCCACTTTTCTGTAAGGTCTTGACGAGACTTCTCGATCTCGTCACACTCCTCTGCGAACCTTTCTCTGCGTTGTTTGAAGTCTTGCCTTTTCCTTTCACTCACCGTAATCAAGAGCGAAGGTATCTCATAGTTTAGGTTCTCATTATTTTGAACCTCCCGCATCGCCGCCAAATACAAATAATAAAACGAAACAAAGTCGATGCTTGTAACAGACTCCGCTCTGCTATTAATCTGTCTCCAGACCTCCAGAATGTCCAGTCGATTGCCGACAACATTCTGTCGTCCCTTGCTGTCTATGTCACCATCCATCGGCGAACCGCCTGGCATGGACTCATCGTGCAAGAACTCGCGCCAAACATCATAGTCCGTTCCTCGTTGCAACACAAGCGATGCCAGAAAACGTATCGCATCATCAACTTTGATGTCATCCTGCGGATTGTCGGCTATCCGATTTGGGAACTCAAAGCACCAAAACAAGTCGAAAAGCGTCTTTGCCGGAAGTCGTCCATCTGCATCCACGAGACTCATCATATCAATATGTCGTCGCGTTGCCTTGATTTGCAATGCGCGTTTCTCGAATGCAACAGTTTTGCCGTACAAATCCTTTTGCGCCTTGTAGAGTTCAGCGATTCCTTCTTTAAGCGGATTCGCGCCTTCAACATCAACTTCAGCCGTAGTTCCAAACTCAACGACAAAAGTTGAAGGATCTGCGGGAAATATGGAGGACACAAAATCAAGCGCAGCTTTCTTTTGCTTCTCAAGAACAGAACTGCTTGAAAGCGTCGCCGATGTCGCCAAGAATTGAATTGGAGCATGCTTGGGCTTGCGCAAGCGACGTTCAAGTCGTCGCATTAGCCAGGCAATCTCAGTCCCTGTCGATCCCGTGTAGCAGTGCGCTTCATCGAGAATGATGAAATCCCAGCATTCGTCAAAGAAATCATTGTCCGGAAGAAGAAGTAAACGCTCAAGCATTGCATAGTTCGTCACTAGAATGTCCGCTGCCCCCTCTTTGCGCCAACGCTCACGCGACAGATATTCATTCGGTAGAGCCGTTTCGTCGCGAAGATTGTTCTTGCATTTTGCTAATGCATTCCAGCGATCATCAAGCTCAGAGATCTTGCTTTCCGGAATGTCAACAGTATCAAGCTCGTGCTCCGTTTCACGCGTATAACGCCCAAACGTAATTTCAGGGAGGTTCTTCAATATCCGACGAAGACGATCCACCTGATCATTAACAAGCGCGTTCATTGGATAAAGAATCATTGCCCGAATATGCTTCCTATAGGTTATTCCAGCCTTTTGATGCTGCCTGTAAAGAGCGTCTATCATAGGCAATAGGAAGCATTCCGTCTTTCCAGAACCCGTTCCTGTACAGACAACAAGGTTCTTTCGTTGCGATTCTGGATACGCCCCCGTCGCCATCACCGAATTATATTGATGCTCATACAGATGCACATCCTCAGTCGCGCCGCCAAAATATTTCGCAAAGGCATTGGCAACGGGCTGACAAATTACGCCTTTGTCCGCAAGATCCTGAAGCGAGAATTTCGAAGTCTTGTACGTCTGCGTAACTTCGATGTAAGGCGGGCTGACAAAGTCCATGCCGTCTTTCCCTTTTCCCCATTGAAATTGTTCCAACGCAGATGCCAAAGAAGGCATCGCGCGCTTGACGGGGAACGTTCGATCCAGATAGCGGATCATCTTGTCCCTAATAGCCTGTTCTGCATTTACTGGGTTCATTTCTTTTTCCCTTTCTTATTGGACTAAATTATATTCGCGTTTAGATAAGCCAAAAGTCTCATATCCGAGACAATTTCTCTCATCAACTTTCGCCAGTAGATTGAGTCTTCATTATGCCACTTCTTCAAGAAAAACAAACGCGTAAGCAAAAGAAGACATTTCCCCGCTTCGCTATCCGCCGTCAATTCCCAACCATCTGGGCGCTGATGCCGGCACACAGTCAATGAAAGAGCCGTAGACAACCCCGCCAATACAATCGCACATTCATCACACCACGACAAACGCTCATGTGCAGTATCAATAATAGAAACGAGAATTTGACCACTTCCATTCCGTAATCTCTGAGAAGCCTCACGGAATGTCGATAGTAGAGCCTCAAGGGAAGGCTCTGTCACGCCGTCTTCACAAATCAATTCCGTCGTAGTCAACGCCTTCTTAAAATCATCATAATTGTTCTTGATATATTCAGACGGATCTTTTAAAATAAATTCTTTGAATGCAAAATCTCGCGCGGGAACCAATGAGCCTCGCTGGTTCTTCAAGAGACTCCATGTTTCATCCTGGGCGTTTCGCTGGGCGTCTCGTTTCAAAATGAAAGACGAACCCAATTCCATTTCGCCGCAATCTGCTCTCTCTACGGGAAAGCAATCAGAACCTAACTTCGCCAACAAGGTCAGATTCTTAAGCCCTTTAAGCCGCGTCACTTCACGTTGCTTGAACTCGTCATCATCCTTTACAAGTTTCTCAAAAGTATCAAACTTGGCCTGTGCCACAATAGCGGGGCAACAGCCTGCCCCTCTTATCATTTTTCCCTTTTCATCGTCGCCATTATCTAGAAGAACTTTCCGCACGACCTCTCTGACTTTTTTAGAAACTCTCTTTTGCCTTCTGGCGCACATCACGCCGTCCTCAAGCAGTTTCAATGCGCCAAAATACCAATGCGCATCTGCAAGGAAATTGTAATCGGATTTTAGCATACATTCGAGCACTCCTGGCAAACGTTCAACGCAACCAGACTTTGCAAAAGACTCCCAATTTCTTGCCAATTCCTCCGCCGAAACCGGCTCGCTGAAACTCATCAATCGCGATCTGGCAAATATATGCCCACTCGGGACTGTCAGCGCAGATTGAATCACCTTGAGAAGTCCAAGATTCTGCCCGTCCGCATAGCTTTCGCTTTTCTTGCGGAGGATGCGAACTTGACATGGCGAACGCAGAAAATGTCCAAGTATCAACGACTCTTGGTATTCGTCCTCATCTGGCATCAGCGCAAGATACAACTCACCAACAGCATCCTCTGAAATCTGCGCAGAGATAAAATGGCTCAATGAATGAAACGGGTCTTCCTCCGCATGAAGCCCATGTTCTGCACGAGGAGTCATGAAATGCGGATCATTCGTATTGTCCGTATAAAGCACCACCTTATATTTCCCACGATCTGACGATGGAATGTAAACGCCCCATTCGCGATTTTGATTCTGGCACAAAAAAGCAGATTTTGGCGCATCACCAAAGGACACGACCGGCACATCGTTGCATGTCAGTATCTGCAATCTAACATTCGGATCATAGACATAGCTATTTGTATGCCCAATCAACTTGTCAAGTTCTATTCGCCATACGCCGTTAATCGGCTCGTGCTCTGGGTTCTCAATATGTAAACCATCAATTTTGAAATCTAATGCTGATATATTTCCAGGGATACACAAATACCAGCTTTCGGCCTCGCTCTTAGTTAGAAACTCTTTAGTCTGACTTGGTTCTACCCCCGCCTCCCAATCTTCAAGACCTCGTGCGAACCAGAAAAACATACCGTTTGCTCGTGCATAAACATGATCCTTCTCCCCGCCAGGTCCTTCAAGGTAATATCGAACTCGGTTGCGAATGCGATCACGGATGATTTCATTAGACACATCTGACAACCTAATCTTCCATCCAGAAGAACGAACTTGCCCACATGTGACCAACTTCTGCGCCACATGTTCAGGTATCCAAACGAGATGCCGAACAAGCGTCGCAATGCGTTTACCATTCGCATTGAAAACCCGGCAGACAGCTTTTATGTGATGTAGATCATCGCCAAGGCTTGCTGCAGACAGCAAAACCTCCCGATCGTTACCATAATCCGCATCATTCACCTGCCAAGAGCAGGTAAGTTCTTCATCAACACCTGCCATCTCAATGCGGCAATCTCCCGAACAAACCGCCAAGTCGCCTGCCGACAACTCTTGCGAAAGACCCTGCAAAACCTCAATCTGTGGGATGCGTCCAGCCAACTTCACCCAAAGGCCATCTGCAATTTCAACAGCCACTTCCTTTGCAGGGCGCTCCTCAACTGTAATTCGAATCGCGCGACATCTTCCAACCCCACGTCCATTGTGATACGAAAAATCAAAGGATCCCGTCGCAGACAACTTCACCGAATCGTACACTCCGCTCACCATTTTGAATTCGTCATCCTCCAAACAGACAAGCAATTCATCCCGACTAAAGGGTATAACACCATCTTTAGGCGGAACTCGCTTCCACCACGAATGTCGGGGGTCACCAACATCGGAAACATACCGATAATAGACACCTACAGGAGACGGATCTACGGCAAAAGATTTATTTCCGCGGAAGGCCACCTTAATCGGAGCATCGCCATTGGAAATAGGATAAAACTTATTACGAGACGGCGTATCGATCTTACACCCGTCAAAATACAAAACAGAAGAACACGATCCGCGCAGTCGATCAATTCCAACGCCGATTCCCCCCCCGAAATTCCTCCCGACCATTGAAGGTAGACGCCAAGATTCGCCCGATCCGAAAATTTCTCCTGACAGGCACGATACAACTTGTCATGCCACGCTCCTGGATTTACGCCACTCTCAAAAGCTTCAACAAATTCAGCAAAATCAGTCCCCGATGCTTCTCCCCGTTGATATGCACTCAGCAGAAGTTCAAGATACTTTGGCGGGGCATCGTATGCGGCAATTGAAAAACGACTGTCACGCGGCAAATCAAGACATTGCTTGAGCCCGGCCCAGAGATGTGACGTTCGGCCTTTCTCTTTATTGTCAACAAGCCAGCATTGAGACTTAAAACTTTCGGGACTCAATGTCAAATCAGGAAAGACCCTTTGCCAACATTCTTTTGCGACGCTCTGATTCTGCTCGTCAAGATTGCTACACTGAAGATAGTCACGTCCATTACTATTTTCAAAGAAGTCAGAAAACCATGCAGCAACACGTGCATATGGAGTAAAAATAGGGAAGTCATCATAAAGAATAGCTAAACGAGTTTCTTCATCTAATCCGAATGAAATTTGAAAAAGAGACTTCCCTTGTTGCACTTCCTTCTGAATCTTACGATTAATCTGTTGGACGTCTATCATTGTGCCGACCTTCCTTTTGGGTGTGTCCTTTTTGAATCGCTGTTCGGGCCAATTGTTTCATTACTCATACGATAGAATCTCCTTGCTTGTTTGGCGTAAAAATGGAGGGCGCTAAGCGAGTAGCGATTGTAAGAAACATTTCGCCCAAAATGGGTAGCAGATGCCTTGTGTTACATGGGGGGGGGGGGTAATAAGAGCAAAACTCACGCTAGACACGCCTTGAATCGCGCCTATGCGAATGTTACGCACGATCATGTCAGCTGTGCGCACATGTCTCTTCTCCTCTTGTCTCACCACTTTGTCAAACCATCCTTACTCGCGAACAGGACATATTATACCATATTTGGTTTTCTTTTACAAGGGTCTTTTGTTCCTAACGTACTTTTTTCTTCCGCGGCACTTTTGCCACGCCAACTAACTATTCAATTGTCAAAGATCAAAGCTGTAACCAGCTAAAGTAACCCGCGGCACTTTTTCCGCCGCGGGGAGGGTTTGTCGCCGAACCCTCAAACG
>CAVGIZ010000034.1:0-15249 GCA_963629255.1 Anaerovoracaceae bacterium | reverse complement strand
TCGGCCTTTTGCTCCCGAAGCAAACGCGCTACCAGGCTGCGCTACGCTCCGACTCTGGATGTTTCTACTTTCAGTAGAAAACGGCGCATATTATACCATATTTCCGCCGCATATTCAAGGCGAAAATTTGACTTTCTTTCTTGCGCGGTACTTTTCAACAAAAAAGCGCCAAATTATTTCAATTTGAAAACAAGCGGAATGCGCAAAATGGCCGCGGTCGCCGTCCCATCCTCGGTTCGTGCAGGCCGAAATCGTGCCGAATAAATCGCCTTCTTCGCCGCATCATCGAGTCTCTCAAACCCCGAGCTTTCCACAATTGTCACCGCCTCAGCCCGTCCCTCGGCCGATACGACGACATCCAAAACGACCTTTCCTTCCTCGCCCTTCTCACGACTTTCCCGTGGATAGGTGGGACGAATTCGCGCATTCGCAGGCCGCGGCGGCGTCTTGACTTGAGCCGACTCAATCGGCGCAATTTCTGCCGCGGGAATCTCTGGTAATTCTTCCACTTCCTCAACAGGATTGGGAAGTTCGAACGATTCCAATTCGGGTGGCAAGCTTTCAATCTCAGGCGAAAGATTCTTCGCAAGATTTTCAAGTTCGCTTTGCGTTCCTTTTTCCTGGGTGGGTGGGACGGACTTCGGTTCTTCCGCGGCAGATTTTATTTCTTCAGCTTCCGCGGCAGTTTCTGCGAAGGAAAGTTCAACCGATGAAAGATCCAGCTCGCTCAAAGCTGGCCGACGCGAACCATAATTCAAATAACAAATAAGTGCCGCGCCCAACACGGCATGAACCAAAATAGCAAGGAAAATAGCGACGACAAATTGTTTCACGGCTGACCCGAAACTTGGAAACTCACCTTTTCAATCCCCACCGCTTTCAACTCGGCCAAAAGTTCAATCCCCGTCCCCAACGAGGCGCGCCGATCCCCCGAAATAATAACAGGCACATCCGCTTGAACCGCGGCCAAATTCCGCACCTTCGAAAGAATCGCTTCGCGCGGCACGTCCTTTCCATTCACTTGCAACGCATTCTCCGCCGTAATCGTAATCACGATGCGTTCGCCCTTTTCAAGCTGACCCTCGCCGCGCGGCAAATCAACTTTCAACCCACGATGCACCGTCATATCAAAAATGCAATAGATGAAAAAAACGAGGACGAGGAACATGACGTCCATCAAACTCGTCATTTCCAAACGTGCACCGCGGCGTCTTTTCTTACCCATCAGTCCTCGCTCATGCCATCCAAAATGTTATAGGGGAAAATCAAAATGAGCGACGCAATCAAACCCGCAGCCGTTGTAATCAACGCCTCGCCAATACCCGCCGTCGCCGCCATCGGGTTCACAATTCCCGTTGCCGAATTCAGCGCCCCAAACGTCTGCATAATTCCCGTCACCGTCCCCAAAATCCCCAGCATTGGCTCGGCCGTAATAATCGTAGAAACGACGCCCAGCCCGCGGCGATTCTTCCGCCCCGCACGAAACTCAAACGCCTTCCAGATCAATATCGCCAAACCGAGAATGGACAACACCAAAATCGGCCACATCACTGGGCCACCCGCGACAAAAAGTTGAACCAATCGTTGCATCTTTACAAAGTCGGATTATCAAACTCACGAATCACATCCAGCAGTTGTTCCGCCAAATCAGGATCAACTTCAAAAATGTTTTCTTGCTTCGAATACGTGCGACTGCAGATATTGGCCTTCACCGCAATGAAGCGATCAAAACTTTTCTTCTTTGAGCCCTTGCCATATTTCTCATGGTCCAAAACCCCATAATTGACGAGGTTCTGAAAGATGTCATGCAACCGCTTTTGATCAACTTGAATCCGTTGCGTCTTAATCTTATCCCACGTATCCTCTTTATAACGCGCGGCAAAATCATTCGAGACGAGTTCGCTCGTCCCCTTCTGCAACGTGACGTACCCCGCCCCGCTTACATACACGCTAATGCGCCGCGTCGGCTTACGGCTCAAATTGTAATAATGAATATGCACCCAATTGAGCGGACTATCCGTGACCGTAATATACGGGTCCACCCAAAACGGCCCGCACCCCGCGACCATCCCCAAAACTGCCGCGCCCGATGCGCCCGCAACCATTCCCAGAAAATTCCGCCGCGTCAAATTCACCTTCTTCATTTCTTCGTCATCCTTTCTGAAGCAATCAGTCCCGCGCCAAACAACGTCAACGTCGGGTCAATCGTAAAATCCAAATCAAGTCCGCCCAATACCCACTTCGCAAAACCACCCGTCGCTACCAATTTGAAATCTTCATTGAAGTTTGTTTTGAGTGTCGCAACAATTTCGCGCACCATGCCGCGATACCCCACAAGCGCGCCAAAGCGCATCGCCTCTTCCGTTGAGCGACCAATCTTTGGCGCCCGCCCCGTGCCCAACTTCATCCGCGGCAGTTTCGCCGTTCGCTCAAAAAGGTAATCCCGCATCAAAGGAAAGCCGGGCGCAATCACGCCGCCGCGCCACGTCTTATCATGCGTCACCACGGCCGCAGTCAACGCCGTCCCAAAATCCATCACAAGGACCGGTGCACCATATCGCGCCACGGCTCCCGCCGCATCCGCGAGCCGGTCCGCACCAATCGTCTCTGGCTTCGGATAATCAAGCCTCAAGCGCGATTTCACATCTGCCGCGGCAAAATCATGATACGTCACCGCATGGAAGCGCAAGCTCAACTGCCGCACTTTCCGCGCCCACTTCGCATCCATCTTCGGCACAACCGACACATACGCAAGCCCATCCACCTTCGTCTTTTGGACAAGCCCCGCAACAAAATCTGCCGCGGCATCAAAACCATCATCAATGTGCGCAACACGTGTGACGCGACCATTCACCCATAGCCCCGCCGCTACACTCGTATTGCCCACATCAACGACGATGAGTTTCATCTGCCCTCACTTCACCGCGCGCCATTCAAGCGACAAATCAATCGACCCCGCGCTATGCGTCAAACACCCCAACGAAATCGCCGTCACGCCTGTCGCCGCCACTTCCTTCGCACGCTCCAACGTAATTCCGCCCGACGCTTCCGTCTTTGAAATTCCGCGGCACATTTTCACGCACTTCTTCATATCCGCGCAAGACATGTTATCGAGCATAATCCATTCAGGCTTGGCCTTGAGCGCACTCGCGCATTCCCGCAAACTTTCGACCTCGACTTCCACATCGAGCTTTGGAAACGCCTTCCGCGCCGCGATAACCGCCAAGTCCAATTCATCTGGATCCCCGCCCTTCCAAAGTCTCCGATGATTGTCCTTCATCAACACGCGGTCATACATTCCCATTCGATGGTTCGTCCCGCCGCCACACGTCACCGCATACTTTTCAAATACGCGCAAGCCAGGCGTCGTCTTGCGTGTATCGAGAATCAAGGTGCCATACTTCTTTGTTGCGTCCACAAACTTTTTCGCCAACGTCGCCGTCGCACACATCCGTTGCATGAAATTGAGGGCTGTGCGCTCCGCCGCGAGGATTGACCGCGCCTTGCCGCGGAATTCCAAAATCACCTCGCCCGGCTTTACAACACTCCCGTCTGGCTTCAAAATTTTCACACGCGTTTTGGGGTCGACCATCTTCATGACGGCCTTCGCGACCGTCGCGCCCGCCACCACGCAACCCGTCCCTTTCGAATAAATCTCACCCGTCGCGACCGCCTGGGGGTCCACAAGCGCCAAACTCGTTGCATCACACCATGGGCCCGACTTCACCTGATCCACTGAAGCCAAATCCTCATCAAGCGCAAGCCGCACCGCAGCCTGCGCACGCGCCGAACGCATCACATCTTTCATGGCACCCTCCTTACTGAGGCATCAAGTATTCCCAATGCTGATACAAAAGGAACGTCAGGATTCCCGCAACCGCAAGCGACGCAACACCCGCAAGAAGCGCCCACAGCGTCCCCTTCTTACCAACCGTCGCAACATCTTTCTGCGGCGTCGTCGGCTCCAGTTTAAAACGATCAGCAATGGTCGCCCCGCCCGTCGTCGCACCGGCAGGAGCTCCCTGATTCGGAAGTGGCTTTTTGATTTTCATGCCCTATATTATATCATATTTCAGACCAGAATTCCACCCCAAAATTTCAAATCCCCGAAAAACTTTCTCCCGTAATCAGATGCGAACGATGTCGGCTGGCATACGCCAATCAGCACGCGGCGAAAGCGAAAGCGTAATCTTGGGGCCGTCTGGCACGCAATTGCGTTTGTATTGGGACGCGAAGAAACGGCGGATAAATGTCTCAAGCGTGTGGGCAATTTCGTCTTCGGGGAAAGTGCCTTTGAAAGCGATGCGAGCGAGGGCGAGGAGTTTTTCTTTGTTGGCGCCTTCCGCAACAAAATGATAGAGGAAGAAATCGTGCAGAAGGTAAGGGCCAAGTCGCGCTTCAGTATCATTCGCTTGGGCGCCAGGAACGAGTTCGGGCGTAATCGGGGACGCGGCAATTTCTTTCAAAACATCGCGTAGCTCCGCGGCACTTTTTTCGGCAAGTGTTTTCAATGCGGCAAGCACCATTGTTTTAGGGATGGACGCATTGATTTGGTACATGCTCATGTGGTCGCCGTTATAGGTGTTCCAGCCGAGCGCAATTTCGGAAAGGTCGCCCGTACCAACAACAAGGGCCCCTTCCATATTGGCGACGTCCATTAGGACTTGCGTACGTTCGCGTGCCTGGACATTCTCGTAAGCGATGTCGTGAATGGTGGGGTCGTGCCCGATGTCACTCAGGTGGCGCGTGCAGGCCTCGCAAATGTCAATGACGCGCACAGTTGCCCCGACCGCTGTCGCCAAGCGCACAGCCGCTTTTTGCGTATGTTCGCTCGAGCCCATGCCTGGCATCACAAGCGCAATCAAATCGCTCGCGTTTGAGCCCAAACGCCGCAAGGCTGCGCGTGCACCCATCAAGGCAAGAGCCGAATCCGCACCGCCCGAAACACCAATAACAAGCTTCTTCGCGTGGGCGCTCTTCATGCGGCGCGCAAGCGCGACAGCTTGAATTTCAAGAAGTGTCGCGACCCAATTCTCTTCGCCGTATTCATCAAGGAATGGCGTTTTAGAAACGTGGTCTAATTCAGCACGCGGCAAATTAGAAGCAAAGGAAATAATCTCGGGTCTTTCAACAGCGCACCGCGTATCACCATTTGAAGAATCGCCCAAACGATGAAAGCGAAGCGCGGCAATATCAATAGGGCATACAAGGAGTTTGCTTTCACCATGAAAGCGCGGCAATTCACCCACAATCTTTCCACCCGCGGCAATCAAGCTTGCCCCACCAAAAACAGCATCCGAACACGATTCATCTGTGCCTGCACACGCCATCACATACGCCGCGCCCAAGCGTGCACTGCGTTCGCGCACCATCGCACGCCGCGCATGGGCCTTACCCAAAAAATCCGTCGACGCCGACAAATTGAAAACAACGTCCACGCCCGAAAGCGCCATCACAGAACTGGGCGGCAAAGCACTCCACGCATCCTCACAAATCTCAACGCCAAAACGAAAAGCCCCACAATCAAAAACCTTCACCTTTTCATCGGCTGGGGCACATGCGAACTGGCGCTTTTCATAGTACTCGGCGTAATTTGGCAACACGCGCTTACGAACATAATCAAGAACTTTGCCGCGGTAAAGAATCGCCGCCGCATTGAAAAGTGCCGCGCCTTCGCGAAGTGGAAGCCCCACAATAAGAACGATAGGAAGGTCCGCCGTCAGTGCGGCTAAATTAGAAAGTGCCGCGGTCGCAGCCGTTTGCAAATCTTCGCGAAAGAAAAGATCGCCGCACGTATAGCCCGTGATGGAAAGTTCAGGAAAGACAAGTGCCGCGACATTTTGCGCGGCAGCTTCTTGAGCCAAACGAACGAGTTCACTCACATTCTGCCGCGCCTGACCCAATGTAAATTGAGGCGTCGCTGCCGCGAATTTGTAACACCCGTCCATCACGTTTCCTTCCTTACCCCTTCTTCGTCTTTACGCCTTTCGCTTGATGCAACGCCGCCGCGACAAGCCCGTCAAATAAGGGGTGCGGTGCAATTGGACGCGATTTGAATTCAGGATGGAACTGCCCCGCAATGAAATACGGATGCCCAGGCAATTCCACAATCTCGACAAGCTTGCCATCCGGCGATGTGCCCGAAACTTTCAAGCCCGCCTTTTCTATCGCCTGCTGCATTTCCGTCCCCAACGCAAATTCATACCTGTGGCGATGACGTTCTGAAATCTCGAGCGTCTTATACAACTTCGCGGCCAAACTGCCGCGCTTCAAAACGCATGGATACGCCCCCAGCCGCATCGTGCCGCCCTTCGCGGTCACCTTCTTTTGTTCCTCCATCAAATCAATGACGGGGTGCGACGTCTTCTCATCAAACTCGGTCGAGTTCGCATCTTTCCAACCAAGCACATCGCGCGCATATTCAATCACCGTGCATTGCATGCCCAAACAAATTCCGAGGAACGGCACCTTCTTTTCGCGCGCCCACTTGATCGCGGCAATTTTTCCTGGCACGCCGCGCGAGCCAAATCCGCCGGGCACCAAAATGCCATCCACCTTCGCGAGCAACTTAGGATTCTTCTCGACCTCTTCCGCTTCAATGCACTCAACATGCACCTTCGCATTGTGCGCCATCCCTGCATGCTGCAAGGCCTCGTGCACGCTCTTGTACGCATCACGAATCGAAATGTATTTCCCCACAAGCGCAATCGTGCATTCATACTTCGGCTGCGTCGCCTTCTTCACAAGCGTATCCCACACCGTATGTTTGATAGGCCAAATGTCGAGATGCAACTGCTTCAAAACTTGCTCATCCAAATGTTGCTTGCGCAATTCCCGCGGCACCGCATAAACGGAATCGGTCACGTCCTTTTCTTCAATCACGCATTCACGCCGCACATTGCAAAACATCGCCAGCTTCTCCAAATGCTCCCGCGGAATCGGCATCTCCGTCCGGCACACAAGGATATCTGGAATAATTCCAATCGCACGCAATTGCCCAACCGAATGTTGCGACGGCTTTGTCTTCAACTCGCCCGCCGCCTTCAAATACGGCACCAGCGTCAAATGCACAAAGCACGTATTCTCTTCGCCTTCCTCAAACCGAAACTGCCGCGCCGCCTCCAAAAATGGCAACGACTCAATATCGCCACTCACCCCGCCAATCTCGCACAGCACAATATCACAATCATGCTCGCCAGCCGAATGAATCGCCGCCTTAATCTCATTCGTGATGTGCGGCACAACTTGCACCGTCCCGCCCAAATAACCGCCCGCGCGCTCCCTCGAAATCACCGCCGAATAAATCCGACCCGACGTATAATTTGACGCCTTCGAACACGTCACACCCGCAAACCGCTCATAATGCCCCAAGTCCAAATCCGTCTCCGCCCCATCATCCGTCACAAACACTTCACCATGCTGATACGGACTCATCGTCCCTGGATCCACATTCAAATACGGATCCAGCTTCTGCATAAAAACTTTATACCCGCGGCTCTTCAACAAAAGCGCAAGCGACGCACTTGTAATCCCCTTGCCGAGACTCGACACCACGCCGCCTGTAATAAATACGTACTTCACTTGCTTCTTCATTTTGAAATCATCCTACGAAATTCATCAAACAAATATCCCGAATCATGCGGCCCTGGGCACGACTCCGGATGGTACTGCACACTAAATGCCGCGAGCGTCTTATGCTTCACGCCCTCAATCGTGCCATCATTCAAATTGACGTGCGTCACTTCCAAGCACGCCGGCACACTTTCCTCCAGCACCGCAAAGTTGTGGTTCTGACTCGTAATCTCCACATGCCCCGTCGCCAAATTCTTTACCGGATGATTGCATCCATGATGACCAAATTTGAGCCGCCCCGTCTTCGCGCCACACGCAAGCGACAGCAATTGATGCCCCAAGCAAATCCCCATGATCGGAACCTTACCCAAGAGCGCCTTCACATTCTCAATCGCATACGTGACCGCCGCAGGATCGGCCGGCCCATTCGAAAGAAACACACCATCAGGCTTGTAGCTCATCACCTCCGCGGCACTTGTCTTCGCGGGCACCACAACCACCTTCGCAAACTTCGCAAGCGACCGTAAAATGTTTGTCTTCACACCAAAATCATAACACACCACCCGGGGTAAATCTGCCGCGCTCGAAGGGAACTCATACGCCTTCTCACACGTCACACGCGCAGCATAATCTTGCCCATCAAGCCCAACCCAATCCTTCGCCGCTTTCACCGCCGCGGCCTCATCCATCGCCTCACCGCTCACATGCAAGTACGCCTTCTGATTCCCATGCTCACGCAAATGCAATGTCAACGCCCGCGTATCCACCGCACGAATCCCCGGCACCCCCGCATCCTTTAAATACTCATCCAGCGACTTCGTCGACCGAAAGTTCGAAGCCTCCGTCAAATCATTGATGACAAGCCCCGATAGAAATAAACCCCGCGATTCGATGTCGTCGGGGTTCGTTCCGTAGTTGCCAATCTCAGAGGCAGTGAGGGTAACGAATTGCCCTGCATACGAGGGGTCGGTCAGAATCTCCTGGTACCCAGCCATGCCCGTGTTGAAAACAACTTCGCCCAACTTATCGCATGGGGCACCAAATGCGACGCCACGAAAAATCGTGCCATCCGCAAGCGCAAGAAACGCCGCGCGCTCCCGCTCCGCTTGCCACTTCGCCAAAAATTCAGTATCCATAAACTACAAAGCTCCATGAAAGGATAGCACAAATCGTGCCAAACGCCCCACCGCGGCACTTTTCCCGCAGAAAGGAATGTTTTTAGTCACTTTGAAAAAGAATGTTTCCATCCTATGTAAATGAGCCAATTCCCGTCTTACATGATTCGTATCTCCGCGGCACTTTTGGTGCCACACGCCGAAACGTCAGCCCTTTCCCAGCCAAACGTCAGGTGTTTCCTAGGGGAAATTTAGTTAAAAGGTGGCACCTTTTTTGGAAAAGGTGCCACCTTTTTTAAAAATCGTGCCACCTTTTTGCAAAAAGGTGCCACCTTTTGGCTAACGTTGTGGGCGGAGAGCGCTGAACTATCTGGATTCCGCGGCAAAAGTGCCGCGGAAGTGAATAAAAATGTCTCTTTTGTTATTATCGACTCAAAATCTCGTCACGAACGTTCTTCGGCGCGATTTCAAACTTGTCCGGCTCCATTGAATACGACGCGCGGCCTTTCGTGAGACTACGAATCGCCGTAGAATAACCAAACATCTGCGCCATCGGAACATGAGCGTGAATGATTTGTAAATCGCCGCGCATATCCATATTAAGGACAGTGCCGCGGCGGGCACTCAAATCGCCCAAGACTTCACCCACGCTTTCTGGCGGCGTCGTAATCTCAAGCTTCATAATCGGTTCGAGAAATTCTGCCGCGGCTTGCTCAGCTGCTTCACGGAAACCCATCATCGCCGCACTACGGAATGCAATCTCATCCGAGATTTCAGGATCGACCAAAACTGCCGCGGTACATTCCACGCGCAAGTCCGTCATCGGGTAACGTGCGAGGACGCCCGTCATAACACCATCAAGCAAACCTTGCTCAACACACTCTTGCAAGTGGCGATCCGTGACCGTATTCTTGAAGTCGCGCGACAATTCAATCTCACGTCCCTTGCCGCGTTCAAGCGGTGTGAGGGCGAGCTTGAGCGTGACGGCGTGGCGCTTGCCACCGAGTTCGCGGTCGAAGGTAAATTCCTTCATCGCGGGCGCAGTAATCGTTTCAAGATAACTCACCATCGGCTTGCCCACATTCGCCGCGCACTTGAATTCGCGTTTCAAGCGATCGACCAAGATTTCCAAATGCAACTCGCCCATGCCCGAAAGAATGGTCTGCCCCGTCTCTTCGTCTTCGCGGAATTGACACGTCGGGTCTTCCGCAGCAAGAGCCTTCATAGAATCAACAAGCTTATCCTTATCGGCCGAGCTCTTCGGTTCAATCGCAAGGAACATGACCGGCTGCGGCGCAGTGATGCGTTCAAGGTAGCACGGCTTCATTTCCGAACAAAGCGTATCACCCGTCGTGCATTCCTTGAGTCCAACAACGGCACCGATATCGCCCGCATGCAATTCATCAACTTCAATCTGATGATCCGCAAACAGGCGCACAATCTTCATAATGCGCTCGCGCTTCTTGGTGCGCGGATTATACGCGTTAGCCCCCTTCTTGAGAATGCCGCCATAGACTCGCACAAAGAAGAGACGACCGACGTAAGGGTCCGTCGCAATCTTGAAAACAAGCGAAGTCAGAAGTTCCGAATCATTCTGCTTGCGCGTCACTTTTTCGCCAGACTTGAGGTCCGTCGCAAGAACTGGCGGGCGATCTTCAGGCGACGGCAAGTAGCGGCAAATCGCATCAAGCAAAGGCTGAACGCCTTTATCCTTGAGCGATGTACCGCAAAGGACAGGCACAAAGCGCCCCGCCACAACAAGGCGACGAATCGCAGGAATGAGCTCTTCAGTTGTGAGGTCACCCTTCTCCAGGTAGGCTTCCATCACGCCCTCATCGAGGTCCGCAACCTTTTCAACAAGTTCAACCCGCGCAAGTTCGGCTTCTTCTTGAAGCTCAGCGGGAATGTCGCCCACCGTAAACGTTTTGCCCTCGGACGCCTCATCATAAATGATGCCCTTCATCGCCAAGAGGTCGATGACGCCCTTGAACGAATCCTCGCGTCCAATCGGAAGTTCAATAGGGCACGCTGGCGCGCGCAACTTGGTACGCAGCTCTTCCACGACACGCGAGAAGTCCGCCCCCATGCGGTCCATCTTATTGATGAAGGCCAGGCGCGGCACATTATAGCGGTCAGCCTGACGCCAAACCGTTTCGGACTGTGGCTGCACGCCGCCAACAGCACAGAAAACACAAACCGCCCCATCAAGAACGCGCAACGAACGCTCCACTTCCATCGTGAAATCCACGTGTCCGGGCGTATCGATAATGTTGATGGAATGCCCTTGCCATTCACAAGAAATTGCCGCGGACTGAATCGTAATGCCGCGCTCGCGCTCCTGAATCATGAAGTCGGTCGTCGTGTTGCCATCGTGCACATCGCCGTGCTTGTGAATCTTGCCGGTGTAAAAGAGGATGCGCTCGGTCGTCGTCGTTTTGCCCGCATCAATGTGCGCGACAATGCCGATGTTCCGAACGAGTTTCAGACTTGTATTTTCTTCTGGTTTCATAGACGTCGTATATTATACCATAAATGAGGACGTTTGTGGGAACTTTTATTTGGCCACGCGGCGCACACTAATCGTGCGGTTCGCACGCGAAGCACCCAGCCTCGTCCAATCTTTAAGGAGTTGGAAATAAGTTGAATCAAGCTGCGAACGAACGCGCCGCGGCATCGTGCGCGTCAACGTGACAACAAGCGCACCATCTGCCGCGGTCGAGGTCGTCACTTTATTCTCACACCAAATCGCCCCCGTCGCGGGGTCGCACAGCTGGAACGCCTCAGGCAAATGTTCAATCTGCGTAAAGCCCGCCGGGAACGTCACACGCACAATCATCTCCTCATCCGTCTCCGCGGCAATTCCAAGCGGCGTCGTGCGCGTCGACCCCGTCAACGGAAAAAGCCGCTCCGTGAACGCTGGCACCGTCAACGTCAGTACATCGCCCTCACGCGTCGCGTAGTCCGGCACATAACACGAAAACGCCATCGTCGCAGGATACCCCTTCACATCCGTCTTCAACTCACTCGTCGCCGTCGCCGCTTGCGACACATTCCCCAACAACGACTGATGCAACCGCGAACGATCCTCTGGCAAAATCTCCGCATGCTCCTTCCTAAACGCGCCCACGCCCGCGCCCCACATCGCCTCGCTCACATCCACATCCGCCGCGCCATTCTCACGCACCTGAATCGCCACCGTCTCACTTTCCTTCGCACGAAAATCTGCCGCGCTCGAGCGCACAATCCCAAACTCTTCCGTCACCGGATCAAAATAATCGCACCCATCAAAGTTCGTCGCCCCCAGCGGCACATACTCATTCTCCGTCCCAATAAACACCTCGCGCACCTCGCCGCCAAATCCCCACAAACCGCCCACACGCTCCCTCACACGGCACAATGCCGACGCAAACGCACGCACATTGGGCTTGCCAAACATATCCCTCTCCCGCACCGCCTGCGGCGCCTCATCACTCTCCGCCGCGGCAAAAACAATATCCGCCTCATACCCCGCGCCTCTCAACAACGCACACAACGTCCGCACATAATCAAGCCGCGTTGCATACCGCTCCTTCAACACAACCTCCGGCGCCGTCAACTGCCTCTCAATCGGCACCTCATACAAACTCGGCCCCGCCACACGCACCGCGCGATGCAACCAATTGCGAATCTCCTCCGCACTCTTCCCCGCCATCTCGCCAACCGCCTTCACATCCACCGCACGCCGCAAAACCGCCGCGCACGCCCCAAAATCATTCGACGACACAATCTCGCAATCACGCCACAACGTCCCCGCCGGCTGCATCGGCTCATCCGCCAAACGCCGCGGCCGCACCGCCTCACGCCGCCAACCATTCACCCGCACCACGCGCCGCTCCAACGGCTCATACGAATCAAAATAATACACCCCATAAAACGGCGCAGGCGCATTCGTCACCGTCGTCGCCGTCTTCACCGAAATCACACTCCCAACTTCCACCGACGGCAAATTCACCACCAGCAACTTCCCCGCCGGATACCGCGGCGCCGCGCTCGCCCATCCACAATCCATCACATTCATCTCGCTCGGCTTCACCGCCCACACGCACCCATCCCGATTCGACACCGTCGCGCTCAACACCTCCACATCCTTCCACGTCGGATTGTACGCAAACTTCATCTCTGCCGCGCCCTTCTTCCCCTTGTACGTCAGCACCTCCTTCACAACCTCATTCGTCACAACCCACGCATCCGCCGCGCGAATCTCAACCTCCGTCGCCTCCAACAACCTGTGCACATCCGCACCCTTCGTCTCGTCCGCACCAAATATCGGCCGCTTGCGCTCCGCCGCCTCCACCCTCTTCAAATCCTCCCTCAACGCCGCATACTCCGCCGGACTAAACTCCACCGTATTGAGCGCCTCACAACGCCGCACGCGCAACATCCCATTCGTCAAACCAAACGAACGCACATACTTATACCCACCCGTCACCACCACATCCTCCGGCAACGTCCGCACCTCGCCCACCGCATCCCCAAGCTCAATCGCCAAATCATCCACAACCTCCGCCGTCACATCCATCATCAGCGGATACTTCCTCTTCTCCAAAAGCGCGTTCCCATCCAAGAGCCTCTCCACCAGCCCGAGCGACCGCCCCATCAGCGGCACATTCAACCCATCCTCCGTCCGCCCACGCAAAACCATCTCTGGCAACTTCGCCACAATCTTCACCTCGAGCGGCTTCTCCGTGTCCCGCAAATCCCGCGGCAAAATCTCGCACTTCACCAACTCCGCGCCAAGAGCCATCGCCTGCACCCGCTTCTCAAAAAACGCCTGCCGCTCCTCCGCCGTCCGCCTCACCAAGGACCCACGATACGCCGTGTCATGTATCCCCGAAAATTGAATCGCACTCTCCAGCACCATCGCACCATCCTTCCCCAATCGCGCCACCGACTTCGCCACCACCGCATTCGCCTCCGGCGCCGGCACACTCGACGTCTTCAACTCCTCACCCTCCGGCCGCGCCACCAAATAACTCTTCGCACACAAATACGATGGAAACAAATCCTTCGTGTTCTCATTCGTCGGATCCATCAACAAATAATCCCGCTCCCCTTGATCCACCGCCACAATCGCATGATTGAAATACGGCTGCGGCACATCCGCATCCATCTTCGCACCCACATTAATCAGCACCGGAAACGCCTTGAACCCCGCTATCCTCAACATCGCCACCAACAACCCCGCCTTGTCACGACACACCCCATACCGATTCTCAAACGTCACATTCACATCGTGCGGCGCATACCCAGGCGACACATCCTCCATCGTCAATCCCATGTACCGCACCTCCTGCGACACAAACTTGAAAATCGCCCGCACGTCCTTGCCAATCTCCTTCACCTTGTTCGTCATCGCCTCCGTCGTGCACGCCAAATGCGGCTCACTGAGTCCCCAATACCACCTCGAAATCTCCCGCCAATCTGCCGCGGTCGACAACCTCACATTCTGCACCTCCGTCCACATCGGCGGCATCTCAGGCTCAGGATACATCCGCGGCACATTCCTCGCCACAAACCGATGCTCCACCGTCCCATTCGCATTCGTCACCTCGCTCGACTCCACATTCCCCATCCCATGCCGCACCGCCTTCGACCTTATCGGCCGCTCCACCGGCGCCACCACCACATACTCACTCCGTAAAATCGGATGCGTCCACTCCATCACCGCCACATCACTCCATTGATCCTGTATCCGACTCTTCACCGCCTCCCGCCGAATCTTCACATGCACCGTCTCACCAATCTGCAACCCCGGTATCGTGCACACAACCTTCCGATCGAGCGGATCCACAATGTTCGACCCCATCGACGAATTATCCGTCGTCTCCTTCATCGTCGCACCAAAATCAATCACCCGCACCTCCCCATTCGTCCCCTCCACATCAATCCCAACAATCTCCGCCTTCCCATATCGCGCGTTATACCCAACCGTCACCACACTCTCATCTCGCCGACCCCGCTCCGTCAAAACCTTCGTCCACACCTCCGACTCATCCACATACGTCCCATCCGCCTTGTACGCCACCTTCTCAATCTGATTCACGACAACAACATCCGCATCTGGAAACGCCTCCGCCGTCACCTCGACCGCCGCCGCGCCCAGACACAAAACCGCCGCCACCGCGGCACTGACCATCAACCTTCTAAACCTGTTAAACATTTTCATACTCCATATTATACCATATTTCCGCCCATCCTTCAACCCCCCGCAAAAGCAACCTAACCAAACCCACCTAAATGCCCCCATCACTGCTTCCGCCCCAAAGCCTGTCCTGCCTTCGCTCACGGCACTCCATCTAAACCAGCTTCCCTGGCTTGATATTATCATCTGCCACAAAGCCTGTCTAACCTTCGCAGGGGAACGGGGGGCGCCGCCCCCCGAAACCTTGGGAAACTAAGCAGCAAACCGCCAAAGCACATTGCCTTCCGCCCCAAAAGCCTGTCCAACCAACGCGGGGGCGCGGGGGCCGCAGGTCCCCGTTCTCCTTGTTTCTTCAATTTTCAAAGATCAAAAACCGCGGCA
>CAVGIZ010000033.1:0-15327 GCA_963629255.1 Anaerovoracaceae bacterium | reverse complement strand
CCGCGACCGCAATCCACTTCGCCCCCCGCACCTCAGGCATATCTCCTGCCTGTGCGCCCAAGCTCAACACAACAATCAATCCAATCAGAAAACTTTTCATACTCATATTATACCATATTTCCGCCGCGCTTTCAACCCTCCCCCAAAAAATCCGCCGCGCACCCTAGCGTTGATGGCCAAGCTAAGCTTGGCCAAATTGTCCTGTGCCAAAAGCGCAAGCTTTTGGAAACCTTCCAAACTTCCCAAACCTTCCAAACCTCTGTACTTGCTATTGCACCCTTATACACAACCCCGTCGGGTCACCCGGCATCGCCTTATGCACCAACCACGCCTTGCGCCCAACCGACTGGATAAACCGAGTCCCATCCGTCGACCCCTTCGTCTCGCTCACATACACGCCAAAGCACCCTTCCGGCTTGTAATCCGCCTCACTTCCCTCCAGTGCACTCGCAAACTTCTCCCTCCAACCCTGCTTCTTTGAACAATAAATAATGCAATTCTTCGTCTTCGCCTCCGTCGAATCAACCGCCGTCACATACCCAATCAAATAATCAATCATCTCCTTCGTCCAATTCTCCGCACTCCCGCAAATCGTCAAGTTCGTCACGCCCCGCAAAGTAAAGTACGTCGCATTCGTCAAGCTCGGAAAATCCAGCACATAATCCTTCACCTCCGCCGCAAACGGAAAATAAGTAGTCCCGCCATACCAGCCCCCTGTCTTCAAACTCTCCTTCGTCGGCGACCCCAACGTCACAGACCCCAACTTCGAACACCACGCAAATGAACAATCGCCAATATACTCCAAATTCGTCAACACCAAATCCCCCGTCAACTTCGAACAACCACTAAATGTCTCATACCCAATAAAACGCGTATTCGAATTCACAATCCTCATGACATCGCTCGTCAACGCCGAGCAATTCCGAAACGCCCACGTCCCCGCATTCGTAATCGGACAATCCAGCACACACGACTGCAAATTCGTGCATGCGTCAAACGCACCAAGATTCGCACCACCCCCCGCCGCCAATATCCCGCACGTCCCCTTGATATACACATTCGAAATGTTTGTCTTCGAAAATTTCGGAATCGTCTCCTGCTGCAAATTCGTCACGACCAACGAACCATACAAATTCTTCAACCCCGTAATCCCGCTAATCGACGTATACCACGGCTTAATCAAATCCCCCACATCCGCCTCGAATGCCGCGCACCCAGCCAACATACACGGATTCGACGTCATCTCCGCCAACTTCGGAAAATCAATCGTATACTTCTCCAACGCCGCGCACTGACAAAAGAAATGTTGCGGATACTTCGTCAACGTATCGCTCTGGAAATAAATCTCCTTGATGGTCGAATTCCCTGGCCAACCACCCCACATCCCCGAAAAAATCTGCGCATCACGAGCCGAATACTGCGCCCCCGCAACACCACAAAAATGATTAATGCTAAACTTCGTGACATTGACCTTAAGATTGCTATACGACATCGCCGTAATCGTCGCATTCGTAATCTTCGTCCCATCAATCACAATATCCCGAAAATCCAATTCACCCGAACCCGCAAGCGGCGCATTAAGCGTCAAGTTCCCAGGCTTCGCCGTATTGTACCCAACCTGAACAATCCAATCCCCCTGCACAATACACGCCACATTCGTCGGATTATTCTCCGCATCTTTGGCATAATACGTCCACACATTATCCGCGGCCAAACTCCCGTTCGACCCAAAAATAACCCCCGCGACCACCGCGGCACATTTCAGCCAACTAGCCTTCATATCGTTTATGTCCTTATTTTATTGGGGTCTAGCCTCATCCGCACCATGCGGACAAATCCTATTCCCACATAACGAATACATATTATATCATATCCCCCCCCCCCCGTCAAGGGGGAAAATGTTAAATTATAAAAATCCGCCGCGCCCCCAGTGCTGATGGTCAAGCTGTGCTTGACCAAACCCAAAAACCTCCCAAACATTCCAAACCTGTCTCTCTGCCTGCTCCTCGCGAAGCAAGCGGAGGCGTTAGCCGAAGCTTTTTGTTAGGCTTTAGGCTCGGAGTTAATTCCCCAAATCTGCCGCGCCCATCTCAACCTCAAAGCAACTGGCAAGCAAGACGGCGTCTTCGCCCTCGTAGCCGCCAAGCGCGGCCGCAAACTCGGCTGGCGCGATGAAAATGCCTTCAACGAACTCAAAGAGAATCCGAATGCTTACGGACTAACCGTGCGCATCGAAGGAAGAAATAAAATCTTCGAGCCGCTTTCAAAAAATCTAGTTGAAACCGAGGACTGATACATTAGTTACACGATGAGTTACACGTGTAACCATATTATTCCAGATGCGCGAAGCCAACAGTTACACGATTACACAATTACACACCCCCTTAAGGGGGTGTAATTTGTAACTGTTATGGCGACCCCTGTAATAATCATTTTTTAGGTTTTCAAGAAAAATCCATCTGTAACTATCCCTGTAACCAAATCTGCCGCGGAAACTGCCCCTCAATCACGCTGTAACTCGAGGTCAATCACGCGGCAAATTTTTCCAAATAAACAGCAAAATTCTGCCGCGCCCCCCAATTCTAAAAATTCAATCTGAAGGGTTGCAATGCACGCCGAATTATGGTATAATATTCAGCATGAAAGTTAAGTTAGCTAAATAGTACTAAACGAATGCATAAGAATCTAGAGCGTGACAACCATTGTCCATCTATTCAGACGGACAGTTTTTGTGCTACCAGCCAATTCATCCTACAATAAAGAAGAGGTTTCTAAAATGGGTTTTCGATTTTCACGGCGAATAAATCTCTTACCAGGCGTATCCATCAACCTGGGGAAAAAAGGTGTAAGTCTAAGCGTTGGCCCTCGTGGAGCTAAAGTAAACTTTGGTCCAGGGGGGAGGGCGAAAGCAAGTGTTGGAATTCCAGGAACTGGAATGCGCTGTGAACAAAATCTAAGTGCCACATCCAACCAGCAATCCACCTCGTCCCCCTGGGGATGGTTTATCAGTTTTTTCTTTATCGCATGGTGCCTCCTCTTGTGGCGACTCGTGCGAAATGCAGAATTCTCCCACACATCCTCCCTCGTGGCCACTCTTATTATCTCAGCGGCCGGCTCATCAATTGCCACCGTTATTGTCTATCTAATCTACTTGGCTTTTCACTCGAAAAAGCAACCTGAAAAACATTTCAATGGCTATGTAAATCCAAAGCGATATCAAACACAAGATTGCATACTAGATGAAATGGAAGCCGCAGCGTATGCAATCTACAACTTCCTAAAAAAGATTGACCAAATACCTCGTTGCCGAAAAGAATTGAGAGAAATAGAAGGACTCAAAGTTGAAGGGGCCACAACCTTCACACTGACACCCGAACTCGCATTTATGGTCTATTGTGATGTACGCGATATCTACACGCGCTTAGGACATTCAATCTACGCATTACATAGTCGTGAAGGCGCAGGATACACAATGCTGATTGTCCTCCTCGTCACGACAACAACAGATTTATCTTTTATCCGCTCGACAAGTAGACTAAGCGAAATAGAATCTCTCGTAGAAGAATTATCGCGAATGAATGTGGGGAACATCACAATCTATGATCACGAAAATGAACTGCGCTTTCCCCTCGCTTTTGGCGCCCTCTATAACGAACACGATTGGGTGAATCAATATGCAACACTCCTCTATCGATGGGCCTCCCTTATCGCAAAGGCTGACGGCTCTATCTCACTTGAAGAAAGTGAAGTCCTCCAATCAATTATGAATTTAAAATCTGAAAAAGACCTAAGTGGCAATGTCCAAATCTCTGGCGAAGTACAATTTGACAATCCTGAAAAAGGAGAAAAACTCACGCCCACAAAAATTGAAAATACAAAAAGTGGACTCGACCAACTCAATGAATTAATCGGCCTGGAATCCGTCAAAGCTGAAGTTCGCCAACTCGCAAGTTTTATTGCTATTCAAAAAGAGCGAGAGAAAAACGCACTGCGCTCCGCCTCTGTTTCTTATCATTGCGTCTTTACAGGCAATCCGGGAACAGGCAAAACAACAGTCGCTCGCATCCTCGCAGAAATCTACCACGAAATGGGCGTCATCAAAAAAGGCCACCTCATAGAAACTGACCGCTCAGGACTTGTCGCAGAATATGTGGGTCAAACAGCTGTCAAAACAAATAAAATTATAGACTCTGCCCTGGATGGGGTCCTCTTTATTGATGAAGCTTATTCACTCATCCAAGGCGGCGGACAAGATTATGGAAATGAAGCCATCGCGACACTTCTCAAACGCATGGAAGACGACCGCAAACGCCTCGTCGTAATTCTCGCAGGTTATACCAATGAGATGAAGCAATTCATAGATTCAAACCCAGGCCTACAATCTCGCTTCAACCGCTACATCGAATTCCCTGATTATACCGCGGAAGAACTCGCTCAAATCTTTATGAAGAAAGTTGAAGAATGTCAATACTCATGCGACACGGATGTCCAAGCCTCCATCGTTGACATCATGAAACATACCGTCGCAACAAAAGATCAAAACTTTGGTAATGCCCGCTTCGTACGTAATCTCTTTGAAAAAGCAATCCAACGCCAAGCCGTCAGACTTTCAACTCAATCTCCTCTAACACCACAAATGTTAACCGAATTAACCCTACATGACCTTGGATTTGAATATGAATGATTCTGCACTATCAAATAAACACCGCGGCACTTTTAATGCCTGAATCTTTTCGTCTAGCTGTTCTATTTTCTCCGCTAACTGTTTGCTTGCAAAAAATCTCGGTCAGAAAAATCTGCCGCGCCCCCAACACCGCGGCACTTTTTCACGCCCAGATTCAACACATTTTCCCCCTCGCACGCACCCAAAACAAAACGGCAAGGTCCGAAAACCTTGCCGCCTGTCCTATATAAGGAAGAATGCTTAGTCAGCCGTCTGCGGGCGGACCTTGCCTTCCTTAATACGCTTGGCAATCACCTGTTCCGCAATGGCCTTCGGCACAGCTTCATACTGCTTGAAGATCATCGTGAACGTGCCGCGGCCCTGCGTCACCGTACGAATCGCGTTCGAATAACCGAACATTTCGCCCAACGGGACCGTCGCCTTGATCAGCTTGACGCCCGCGCGGTCTTCCATGCCCTCGACACGGCCACGACGCTGGTTGATCGAACCATTTGCCGCGCCCATGTACGTTTCTGGCACCGCCACTTCAACATCCATCATCGGCTCGAGGAGCTGCGGTTTCGCCTTGAGGAACGCCTGCTTGAAGCACTGGCGCGCGCACTCAATGAACGCAAATTCGTTCGAGTCAACTTCATGGTACGAACCGAAGAACACGACCGCCTTGACATCCACAACCGGGAAGCCACCCAGCGGGCCCGCCTCAAGCGCCTTCTTGACGCCCTTTTCAACGGCCGGAATATACTCGGTCGGAATCACGCCGCCCTTGACTTCATTGACGAATTCATAGCCCTTGCCAGGTTCCTGCGGTTCCAAGCGCAAGCAAACGTGTGCGTACTGACCACGACCACCGGACTGCTTGACGTGCTTGTATTCGTTTTCAACCTTCTGGGTAATCGTTTCGCGGTAAGCAACCTGCGGGGCGCCCACATCGCAATCCACGTTGAATTCGCGTTTCAGACGGTCAACGATAACTTCCAAGTAGAGCTCGCCCATACCGGCAATAATCGTCTCGGACGTTTCCTGGTCGAAGCTGACGACGAAGGTCGGGTCTTCCATCGCAAGCGCGTGGAGTGCAACACCGAGCTTTTCATTGTCGCCGCGCGATTTCGGCTTGACCGCGACGGAAATAACCGGCGCCGGGAAGTCAATCGACTCAAGCGTAATCGGATGTTCCGGATCGCAAAGGGTATCGCCCGTACGGGTCTGCGTCAAACCAACGCACGCCACAATGTCGCCCGCGCGCGCTTCTTCAAGCGGCTCGTGCTTGTTCGCATGCATACGGAAAAGACGCGAAATACGCTGTTCCTGGTTGATCGTCGAATCGAGGAGTTCCTCGCCCAACTTCAACACGCCCGAATAGACACGCACGAACGTGATCTTGCCCATGTTCTTATCGGACATGATCTTGAACGCAAGGCCGCAGAACGGCGCATCATCGCTCACCGGGCGCGTTTCCTCAGGATTGTCCTGCGAAACAGCCGGGCCTGCATCAAGCGGGGACGGAAGGTAATCGCAAACACCATCGAGAAGCTGCTGAACGCCCTTATCCTTGAACGCCGAACCGCAGAACGCCGGCGTAATCGTACGCGCCAAGCAACCCTTGCGAATCGCCTTCTTGATCTCATCGTTCGTGAGCTCCTCGCCCGCGAAAAACTTCTCCATCAACGCATCATCCTGCTCCGCGGCAGATTCCACCATCTTCTGGCGGTATTCCTCGGCCTTCGCCTTGTACTCTTCCGGGATATCCTTCTCGATGACGGTCTTACCAAGGCTCTTCATATCATAGTAGAGCGCCTTCATCGAAATAAGGTCAATGATGCCTTCAAAAGTATCTGCCGCGCCAATTGGAATCACCATCGGAACCGGGTTCGCATGCAACTGCTCACGCATCTGATCCATGACCGAGTAGAAGTTCGCACCAATACGGTCCATCTTGTTGACGAACGCAATCTTCGGAACTTTGTACTTCTCAGACTGACGCCACACCTGTTCGGACTGCGGCTGCACACCACCGACCGCGCAGTACAGTGCAACCGCACCATCCAAAACGCGGAGCGAACGTTCAACTTCTGCTGTGAAGTCCACGTGTCCGGGAGTATCAATCAACGAGAGGCGGTAGTTGCCCCACGAAACGCACGTCGCCGCAGACTGAATCGTGATGCCGCGCTCCTGCTCCTGCACCATGAAGTCCATCGTCGCCGCACCATCATGCACTTCGCCGATCTTGTAGTTCTTGCCAGAATAATACAGAATACGCTCGGAGGTCGTTGTCTTACCACCGTCGATGTGGGCCATAATGCCGAAGTTACGCACTCTTTCGAGTGGAATGTCACGCTTTGCCATTTCTTCTATGTCCTTCTATTTACGAAAAGAATGAGTGTATATTATACACTATTTGGACCCCTTTTGGCAAGTGGAATCTTTTATCTGGGCAAACTTTTTGCGTTGTTGCCACATTTAAGCCCTAAATCAGGCCAAAATCCCAACCTTCCAAAGTCCAGTTCCGCAATAAAATGGGAAATTGCGCGAAACGAGCACAGGGCGAGACGCCCCATGCTCGCTCCACACGACTTCACATCCCGTATTACTTTGCGGGAGCGGAACCGTCGTCACCGTAGCCCTTGGACTTGAGGTATTCGACCACCTTGCCGACGGTCGTGAGCTTTTCCGCGTCTTCCTCAGGAATGGACGCGCCAAACTCTTCCTCAAATGCCATGATGAGCTCCACCGAATCAAGCGAATCGGCGCCAAGGTCATCGATGAACGACGCCTCAGTTGTGACCTGCTCCGCGTTGACGCCGAGCTGCTCAACAATAATCTCTTTTACACGTTCTTCAAGCTTACCTGCCATAGTTTAATGCTCCTTTTATCTGGATGGGTATATTATACCATATTTTGGGGTGATTTTGCAAGTGGAAATTTTAACTTTTTTTAGTTCGTCAAAACGCCCCCTTGCGAAAGGGTTTAGCCAAGCATTCCTCCGTTAACAGAAATGATCTGGCCCGTGACGTACGCCGCTTCATCGCTCGCAAGCCATGCTACAGCCTTCGCGATATCTGCCGCGGTGCCAAAACGCCGCAACGGAATCGTCTCAAGATACGCCTTCTTAACATCGTCCGACAGCACGTCCGTCATCTTCGATTGAATGAATCCAGGCGCGACTGCATTGCACCGAATGTTGCGCGAGCCCAGCTCTTTCGACGTCGTCTTCGTCAGCGCAATCACGCCGCCCTTCGACGCCGTGTAGTTCGCCTGCCCCGGATTGCCCATGATGCCAACGACCGATGCGATGTTGATGATCGCGCCGCCCAGCTGGGTTCCATCCGCCGCCTTGTTCCGCATCATCGGCTTTGCCACCGCGCGCGTGAACAGGAACGTGCCCTTCAAATTCACATTCAACACCGCATCCCAATCGTCATCCGACATGCGAAGAATGAGCCCATCCTTCGTAATGCCCGCATTGTTGACAAGGATGTCCACCTTGCCAAACTTCCCGATGACGGCCTTAACTGCCGCGTCGACCTCCGCCGAGACCGCAACATTCACGCCCACCGCCATGGCCTGCACGCCCATCGCTTCCAGCGCCTGCACCGTCTCCGCGCACCATTCCGCCTTCAAATCGCACACCGCAATATTTGCGCCGCGCGACGCCAGCGTCTTGGCAATCTCCGCACCAATGCCACGGGCCGCTCCGGTCACAATGGCAACTTTTCCTTCCAGATTCTTCATCTGTATTTCTCCTTTTTCTTTAAGCATTCAAAGTCGCAACTGTCGCATCAAGCGACGCAAGGTCCCCGACATTCGTCGTCACAAGCGCGGCATCAATCTTCTTGATGAGCCCCGACAAAACTTTGCCAGGCCCAAACTCAATAAACCGCGTGCAACCCAAAGCCTTCGCCTCCGCGACATCCGCCGCCCAATTCGTCGTACCCGTCACCTGCTCCAGCATCAGCGCCTTAATCGCACCTGGATCCGACGAATGCGCCTTGCCCGTCACATTCGAAAGCACCGGGAACTTCGGCGCATGGAACGTCACCGTATCCAACACAGGCGCAAGCTTCTCGCGCGCCGGCGCCATGAACGGCGAATGGAACGCACCCGCTGTCGCCAACGGAATCGCACGCTTAATCCCAAGCTCCTTCGCAATAACTGCCGCGCTCGCAATCGCATCCTTTGAGCCCGACAACACCTGCTGCGCGGCAGAATTGATATTCGCCACCGTGCACCCCGTCTTCTCACAAAGTGCCGCCAGCTGCTCCGCCGACGCCCCCACAATCGCAATCATCCCACTCGGCGTCGCCGCGCACGCTTCCTGCATAAACCGCCCACGCGCTTCCAACACTTTCAACGTCGAATCAAAATCCAACACGCCCGCCGCGCACAACGCGCCCCATTCCCCGAGCGACAAACCCGCCGCGCACGCAAACGTCGTCGCACGCTTCTTCTGCAACGCCAAAAATGCCGCGTAGCTCGTCACAAAAATGGCCGGCTGGCAAATGTTACTCTTCGTCAATTCTTCGGCCGGACCCTCAAAGCAAATCTTCTTTAGGTCAAAACCCAAGACTCCATTCGCCTTATCAAACAACGCCATCAATTCAGCGTCGCCCTCAGCGAAATCCTTACCCATGCCCGGCACCTGCGCGCCCTGGCCTGCGAATATACAACAATCGGACATTAGTCCTCCTCCTTCTTTTGTTCCGCGCCCTCTACTATTTTCTCCGTCGGGCGATACACCCAACCGGGGTAAAGAACACGAATGTTTTGTAAATAGTAATTGGCCTCCACAATGCGATCCGCACGAATCGCCTCTTCATACAGCCGCGCGAGAATCGTCACAACCTCATTGCTCGAAACATTCACCGCGCCATCCAACTTCGCCGTCGCCAACCGCTCCGCCATCGCCAACTTCCGCGACTCCACCGGAAGCCGCGGATCATTCTCCGCCAAAATCTTCTTCTTCCGCCGCACCACATTAGTCTGCCCACCAATCTCATCTGCCTCGCGCTCGCCCACCCACGTCAAATTCTCCGCGGCAGTTTTATCCGGATGCAACGCCTTCTCTCTCTCATTCAACTCCGCCTCATAATCCGCAAGCTCCCTCTGCCACGTCTCAAAATCAAGAACCTTCTTCTCTAAAATCGCACGCTCATCCGCCGCCGCCTTCGCCTTTTCTGCCGCGGCCCGCGCCACCAACTCAGCCTTCAAACGCTCCTCTTCCGCTTTCTTCGCCTCTGCCTCAGCCTTCGCCTTCCCAGCCACCGCCGCCTTCGCATCCGCCTCCTTCGCCTTGCGCACCTCCACCGCCGCCTTCGCATCCGCCTCAGCCTTCACCCTCTCTTCCTTCGCCCTCTTCTCCGCAACCTTCTCCGTCTCCAATTGTACCTTCTCCGACTCAAGCGTCGCCTCCCGCACCTTCCTCTCTTCTTGCGCCCGCTTCGCATTCTCCTCAGCCGCCTTCGCCGCCGCCTCAGCCTTCCCCTGCTCCGCCTCAGCCTTCCGCGCAACCGCACGCGCCTTGTCCGCCTGACTCTCCGCCGTCCTCAAATTCTGCCGCGCCACCGTCGCCCGATTGTTCGTAATAACAATCCCAGCAATTGCCGCGATAATCACGGCAATCGAAATCGCTATGCTCGCAAGAATCTTATTGTTCATTCGTTACTTCCTGCACAGTGTTCGTCACCGCCCCCACCGCGGCACTTTCCGCGCCCGCCTTTTCGCCCTGCGAAACGACCCCTTCCCCAGCGCCATCGCCCCCCGATTCCCCTGGAATCGCCCTCGCTTCGCCCTGCGCCTCCGCCTGGTCTGCCTTCTCAGCCTTGTCAACCTCGTCCTGCTTCTCCTTGAACTCCTTCAGCTTCCTCTCTCTATACGCCGCCGCAATCGCCGCCAACTCCGCCTGACTCTTCTCATCCTGCATCTTCTCTTCCAATTCCTTCTGATGCTCCTTGTCAAGCTCCTCCTTCTGCTTCTCCAGCCAGAACTCGCGCTCCTCCTTGCTCATCTTCTCAAGATCCTTCGCCCGCTTCACCTTCTCACTTTCAATCGCGAGCTTCGTCTTGCGCTCTTCATCCTGCCTCTTCCATTCATCCTTCAAGCGCCGCAACTGCTCCTTCTTCGAAACAGGATCCGCCAACTTCGAACTCGACCAACCGCCATCATCCCACGGCCGCGGATCGCTCAACGCCTTCTTACGCCGCAACGCCTCACCCTGCGCCTCATCGCCATCATCGAGCACATACGGCGTCATAAACACGAGCAACTCCTTGCGCGACTCCGACTGCGTCACCGTCCCAAACAACCACTTCCCAATCCACGGAATATCCTTCAAAATCGGAATGCCCGTTTCCTTGTTCGACGTATACTTTTCCGTCAAGCCACCCAACACCACCGTCTGCATATTATCCAGCAACACATCCGCCGTCATCTTACGCGTCAACGACGTATCAATCGTTGCCGACCCACCATCATCCACCAAAATCGTCTGCCCCGCCCCGAGCTGCGAATACTCCTCTTCCACATTCAACATCACCGTCCCATTCGGATTGATCTTCGGCTTAATCTTAATCTTGATACCAATATCCTTCGAATCATACTTCGGCGTACGCACATACGTCGAATACGATGACGACGTCTCATACCCATTGAAAAACTTCCGCGCTTCTGTCGCATCAATCGTCGCTTCCTTATTGTCCACCGTCATCACGATCGGCGACGCCAAATACCGCGCACGTGTATCCGACTTCGACGCCTGAATCACCGCCCCCAAATTGAGCTTATCCGACTTGAAGAAATAATTCAATCCCGACGAAATCGGCGACACATTCGTCGCTCCATTCACAAACCCACTCAAAAGATCAGCTCCTGTACCGCCTCCGCCGCCGCCCAGCATATACTGCATCGCCGAACCCGTCACAAGCCCACCACGCGCATAATCCGTTACCGTATTCACCAACCCATCGCCAATCTTCGTCCACGTCGTCACCGTGCCATCACTATCTTCCGTCTCAAACGAATCTCCCCACAAATCGCCCTCGCGTTGCTTGAGATTCCCATTCCCATCCGTATAATTATACAATTGCATCCCATTCGACCCCAGCCGCGGCGTCGAAATACTTCCCGTCGCCTGCTTGTTCCCAAGCCGCACCCAATCAATCCCCGTCTGCAAATCATCCCCGAGCGTCACTTCAATAATCGCCGTCTCAATCAACACCTGCGAAAGCTTCACGTCCATCCGCTCAATAATCTGCTCAATCGTCGGAATGTCTTCCTTCCGCGCCATCACCACAAGCCCATTAATCCGATCATCCGCCAAAACCGTCACATTCTCCTTCGAAAGCTCACCCGCCTTCGATTCTCCCGACCGCTGATTCACGGGCGTCTTCCTCTGCGCCGACCCACGCGTCAAATTCCCACCTGACCCCGCACGCGCATTCTGATTCTGATTCGACTTCCCAGAACTCTTCGCACTCGCCGTGTTCCCAATCAAATCATTAATCATGTCCGACACATCCTTCGCCTCCGCATACTTCAACCGATACACCTTCACCTCAACATCCGGCGTCGTCTCCACATCCAACTGCTCAATCACCCGATCAAAGAAATCCATATTCGGCTTCTGCGTCACAATCACCAACTTGTTCGACCGCTCATCCGCCAAAATCAAAACCTTCCCGCGTATCATCCCACGGTCCGCATCCGATACCGACATCACCAGCGACTCCGCACTCACCGCCGCCTGCGGCTGATTGTCCCGCCTCAACAAACTCGGCCGCCCATTCGCAGACGGCATCGGCATCATCGGCCGCGTCGCCGCCGCATTGTTCACCGCCTTCCCATTCTTCTCCTGCTCCTTCTGCGACTCCTGCACAATCGCCTCGAGCGCCGTCTTAATTTCTGCCGCGCTCGCATTCTTAATCTGACGCACATACACATTCTCAAGAACCGGCGTCGCAATGTCAATCGCCTTGGCAATCTCCATCATCCGATTAATGTTCTGCTGCGTATCCGTCACCAAAATCGAATTCGTCCGCTCAAACACCAGCAAAATCCCTGTGTCCGACTTGAACCCTTCCAACGCCTTCTGCGCCTCCTCCACCCCAATGTTCTTGAATGGCATCATCACCGACACCACCCGCATCGTCTCGTCCAACTTCTCCTCCACATTCATCAACAGCGGAATACCATCCTTGCGCACCTTCCCACGCTGCATCGCACGCACAAACTTCTCCCCATACGGCTCCAAATGCACACCGTTCATCTCCAACACCGTCTCAATCGCAGAAATCCTCTCCTCCACCGTCAACTTCTGCCCTTCCCTCGACTGCAACGTAATCGCCGCGTTCGGCGTCGACGGATCCTTCAAAATCGTCTTGTCCACCAACTTCGAATACGCCTCCAACACCAAATCCACCGGCGCCCCATTGAAATTCAATTCACTCGCACCTTCCACACTCCCCGCATCCGCAACAGGTTCCACCGCCGGCGCCGGCGCCGCCCCACCACCACGATTCGCATTCCGCGCTTCCCGCGTAAAACGCCCCTGCGCCAACACGCCACACGCGGCACAAATCACACACGCAACCAATACAATCTTACTGCTCTTCATTTGTTTCATCCTCCTCATTACTGACTTCTTCTTTGCCCAAAACCTCTTCCTCTTCCCCACGCATATACGCACACGTCAATTCCATCGTCCCCTTCAAATATCCATCCTTCGACGACCGTATCGTCAACGACTTCTCGTCAAACATCCCCTCGTCCGTGTTCTCTAACTCATGCAAAAAATCTACTAGCGATACCAACGCCCCATCCCACTTCTTCACGCTCATCGGCATCTCCAACATGTCCCCAGCCTCAACCTCCGTCCCAGGCTGCGTATCCATCTGTATGTGGTGCTTAATCGCAATCTCCTCTAACTTCCGCGACCACGTCGTCCCCGTCGACTTCCCTTCCGCAAACTTCCTCACCGACTCCTTCTCGCGCTCATACGCATCCGTCCACTTCTGCTTCTCCCCAATCAACTCGCACTCCACCTCATACCGCTTGCGCGCCTTCTCATACTTGTCCTTGCTCGCCGCCCACGCATCCTGCTGCCCCATAAACCACATCAATATCGCGACCACATATAGCCCGACCATCCCCAATACACACAAAAGCGCCTTCTCCTTCAGCGTCATTCCTCTTCCTCCTCCGGCGCCTTGTACTTGCACTCAAAACTAAACGCATTCTTTGTCCCACTCGGCCCATCCACCTTCACCGTCTTGAAAATCGGCTCCGCATCCTTCCCAACTGGTGCCAACTTCCGTATCTCATCCTCAAACTTCCAAACGCCTTCCTTCGTGTCCGCCTGACCCTTCCCGCGTATCCCTTCCCCTCGCACAAATGTCCATTCCGACATCGTCACATCCCCAGGCAACCGATCACTCACCGCCTTCAACATCTCCAACGCCCCCTGCGAATGATCCGAATACTTCTGCACCAACTCCACCTTCGCCTGCATGTCCGCCACCGCCTTGTACGACTTCGCATGCTCCTTGCACAAATCCTTCTCATGCTCCGTCATAAAACCATACACAACCGGTACCCCCAACAATACCCCCATAATCAAAATCCATATCCCACCAGCTATCGAAAGCCCCTTCACAAGCTTCCCCTTCAGCCGCGCCTCCTCCAATACCTCCCCCCAACTCGCCGGCAACGCATTCAACGCCCCTGCCTCACTCGACCTCTCCTGCACCCCCGCGAGCCCCGCGTCCTCCCCAACCTCAATCCGCCTCACCGGCGCCAAATCCGCAATCTCCTCTAGCCCCAAGTCCCCTATACACACAATCTCCCCAAGCTCCTTCGAACCATCAAAATCTTCCGCCTCCAACAACGATAACATCACTTCCCGCGGCAGTTCCCCTTCATTCGTAACCGACCTCACCACACACGGCAAGTCCCCATCCATCACCAACAACGAAATCGAATCAATATTCCGAATCAACAAAATCCGCCGCGCCTCATCCTTCGCAATCGACCCCCATAACCCACGCACAATCCCAAGCTCAATCGCATCAACCCGCGTAATATTCAGCTTCTTCGCATCCAATGCCTCACAAATGTCTTCCGCCGTCGACTCCACCAACGCCGCCGCCAACACCAACGTCCCCTCCGCCGTCTCACGCATCACCTCACACGAAACCGTCAACTCCTCATCCGGATACGGACACATCCCCTCTATAATCGGCTTCGCATACCCAACCAAATCATTCGCCTGCTCACTCGGTACACGAATCATCCGCGCCAAAAGCCTCGAAAGCGGTAACGCCAATACAGCCTCACGCGAGTTCTCATCTCTCGAAAACTCACGCAGACTTCCGCCCTCAAAGGCCACAATCTGGACACTAGGTGACATTCAGCCATATATTATATCATATTCCGCGGCAGATTTCAACCCCTAAACCACCCGCCCCCAAAAATCTGCCGCGCACGCTTCCCCACCATCAACCTCCCAAACGTTCCAAACCTTCTAAACCTGTTCCCGCGCCTTCCCTTCGCGTAAGCAACCTAACCTCTCTCCACCTAAATGCGTCCATCCTTGCTTCCACCCCAAAAGCCCCGCCCAACCTTCGCGGGGGAGCGGGGGGCGCCGCCCCCCGAAA
>CAVGIZ010000032.1:0-15350 GCA_963629255.1 Anaerovoracaceae bacterium | reverse complement strand
ACGTGTACTTGGCGTGGGTGCGGCGTGAGCGAGCGCGAGGAAGGACTGCGACGATGACGAAGAAATAGATTCCGCGGCACTTTTTAGCTGGTTACAGCATTGATCTTTGACAATTGAATTACTTTATCGCGCGTGCGGCGACTTCGTCGTCTGAAAACTGCCGCGGGCGAACCGCGCCAGCCTCACGTCAAATACGAAAGCGCCTTCGCAAGCTTGTATTTATTCCCGAGGCACGCCCGATAAATCGCCTTCTGCACCACATTCAATCCCACCGGGCTAAACCCATAATCCCTCTCCAGAGCCTGGAAGAACTTCCCCGCCGCGGCAAAAAGTTCCTCGCTCTCCGCGGCACTTTTGTTCTTCTTCAAATTCTTGCGAATGCACATCCGATACGCATCCTTCGCCAAATCCTTCCGATACTCCTTCTCCAACTCCTTTGGAATGCGCCCCTTATTGAGGAAGACATCCAAGGTCAGCCTCACCCGCTCCGACGTCGAAGCAAAGTATCGCGGCAAATTCAACGCATGCGTCACCGATTCTGGATTCTCCCGATACGCATAAAAGACGCACGGCACCAGCACCTTCCGCCGAATCGCGGCATTCACTTCGCACCCATAGAAATAATCTTCCTCAAACGCAAGCCCGGGTCGAAACCGAATATCCTTCACCGCTGAGCGCCGATAAAGCTTGTTGTTCTTATTGATCCACGCCGTGTTCGGTGCCGTCCGCTTCAAATAATAAATGGACAAATCCTCAATCGTGCGCTCATCGCCCGTCGGCTCTTTCGGGAAACCCTGCGGCGCTTTCGACTCGCTGGACACATGCACAATCCCACATTCCGCCACGTCCGACCCCGTGCGATGCAACGCATCCAAGAGCGTCTCCAACATCTCAGGATGAATATAATCATCCGAATCGACAACCGTGAAATACTCCACCGCCTCCGGCAGCTCATCCAACAATCGATTCAAGGTCGCCACCACGCCTTTATTCTCTTGCGTCAACACATGAATGTGTTCATACCGCAGCGCATACTCCATCAAAATATACCGCGTCGAATCGCTCGACCCATCATCACACACAAAAATCTCAACGCCCGGCAACGTCTGCGCCCGAATCGAATCAAGGCATTGCCGCAAATACTTCTCCGCATTATACGCCGGAACCAAAACGCCCACACTCATTTCGCCTGCCCTCCTTCCATTGAAATCGCCGCATTGAACGCCGCATGCTCCGGCCGCCAACTATCATCAAATCGATTATGCGTGAAAACGCCCTCATCGCAAATCCCAACTCGAAAGTGCCGCGCCCTCCACCAATGTGAATTCAACGCATGTTCCATCACTGGCGCCCCATTAATCAACCGATGCCGCGGATGCGCCCGACACCAAGACGATAACTCCAAATACAACTTCTTCGAAATCAATAACGGCTGTTCCGAAAAATTGATAATCGCCGAATCAACCAAATAGAAACGCCCCACCTTGCGAATGTACTTCGGCGCCACTTGCTCCGGATGCGCCTCCAAATGTATAATCGAAATCAACCTCTTGCGACTCGCCCGTGGCCTCACAATCCTCATCAAAATCCGCCGCGCCGTATCATGAAACCCATCTGCTGGCACCTTCGGATCAAAGTATTTCGCCGCGCGCTCATCCAGCTCATGCACAAAATGATAATCGAAAAACTTCCCAAAACTAATCCCATCGCCTTGATTAAACCGATGCCTCAAACGAATCATATCCGCCTCGCCCCGCTCAATCAATTCAACGCCTTCACGAATCGTCGCAGCCGTTTCTTCCGCACTCACCACCACTGGACAATCATTCTGCAACAGCAAAATCACATCGCCCTTCAACGCCTTCGCCGCCGCATCCATCCCACCCCAAATTCCCAGATTCTTCTCGCTCCCAATCGCCTCAACACCAAATTCTGCCGCGAGCTTTTTATCCTCTTCACTCATCTCATTGAAGAAGATTTTTCCTTCGTCCGCCGTCGCCCAAAGGCCCGCACGCCGATACGATTCCAACGTCTTGCGCACCGTCTGATGCGCCTTCCAACTCAAAAGTCCAATGGAGAAGCTCACTCTTTTCTCTCCTTCCTTATGAATGGAAAACCTTGACCAATACCCAATCCACCACCCACATCAAATTCCGCACCAACCAATTCGACTTCGGCAAAACTTGATTCTCACTCTTGAATTGCGCATCATCTTGCTTCACCGTCGTCGGCAACACGCGATACAACTCCAAACCAAAAAACTTCCGCCACCGCTTGAAACTATCCGCCACCGTCCGAACAGGCCGATTCGCCTTCAAAATAATTTCTGCCGCACCCCTCGTCACACAATACGCATCCGCACACCAAATCGAACTCTCTTTCCGAATCTCCTCCGCCATCTTCTCCCCGCCTTCAATCCCATAGCCCGACAGCACAAACACCTGCGCCTTCCCCGCCTCCAAAAACTTTTCAACCCGCTCCAACGCCTTCACAAATCCATCTTCCAAACGAACATCATCCTCCAAAATAAGTGCCGCGTCCACCCCATCCGCCAGCATCTTCTCATACACCCGCGTATGCGAAATCGCACAACCAATTTCCGCCGCGCTCATCTTCTTCTTCATCGCAATGAACGACCGCACCCGCGAAAACTGCCGCGCCTTTTCCTCCGCCGTCAGCGCCCGCCCATCGCAAGCCGCAACACGTTCAAACCCCAAGCCCAACGCCCCCAACTGCGCCTGAATAAATGCGAGCCGCTCGGGATTGCGTTCCAAATTGATGACGTAAATCTTCATTCTTTCGCACCTCCCTTCGCCTTCGCTTCACGCGCCTCCAACGTCTTCAAATCATCCGCACTCGGCGTATAACGGAAGAAGTTGTAATTCAAAACCCAACACGATGGATGCCGCCGAATCACACGTTCCAAATCGTTTGCACACCGTTGCGTCACACCCCAAATATCACGCGCCGCACCAACTGGAATCTCATCAATCATCTCACACCGATAATGCCCTTTCCCAATCGGACGCGACCACGCCACAATAATCGGCGCATTCGCCTTCGCGGCAAAAAATGCAGGCGCCGCCGACACCGGAAGTGGCAATCCCAAAAATCGAATCCACAGCCCACCATCGCGCGGATTCACCGCTTGATCCACCAACAACCCAAGCGACTTCCCCGCCTTAATCCCCGCCAACAACGAACGAAACGCACCATCCGCAGGCACAATCTCTTGCCCAATCGATTTGCGCGCCCACATCAACATCTTCGTCATCCCACCCGTCCCAATGCGCTTCGCAACCGAGAGCATGGAATGGCCTTCAAGATAAGCAAGTTGCGACAAAATCTCCCAACATCCCAAATGCGCCGAGACGGTAACGGCTGGCTTATTTTCGCGCAAAAACTTCTTCGTAGGCTCCGAAACTTCGCCAACTTCCGCCGCACGCTTCCTCGCCGAACGACACGTCCAAAAAATATGCCCAATCGTCCGCGCCATATTGCGATACGCCCGCCGAATAATCAGCCGTTCCTCGCGCGTCGGCTTGTACTTGGCCTTGTCAAAATCCACCTTCCGCGGCACTTTCCCCGCCCCACGAATAATCCTCAAATTCTCAAGCGACCGATTCTTCCCGCGCTTGTCAAACGCATACATCACCGCCGACAAAATATCGCACAAACCAATCAACGCCCGATGCGGAAGATTCGTCAACACCAGCCACCCAAGCCCAATCCCCAGCCACTCAAATGGCATCAAGATCGCGTTCTTGATCGCCTTCCGCGCACGGAAAAACTTCTCGCGCCGATACAGCTCCACCGGCACTTCAAAGGTCTTACCCTTCTCATGCACCGTCACCATCTTGCGCGAGGTCTTTTCCATAACGAGCTTACTTCGCCTCCACAATTTTTGCCGCGAACTCCGCGAGCCCTGGCACCTCAATAAATTCTGCCGCGCCCGAATCAATCGATGACGCAAACGCAGGATTCACCGGCAACCGCAAGACATTCGGAATCGAAAACTTCTTCGCCAATTCCTCCGCCCTCGACGCACCAAATACCTCAATCTTCTCCTTGCAATGCGGACATTCCAAATAGCTCATGTTCTCGACCAGCCCCAAAATCGGCTTCTTCATCATCTCCGCCATCTTCGCTGATTTCGACACAATCATCTCCACCAACTCTTGCGGCGATGACACCACCACAATCCCATTCACCGGCAACGACTGATACACCGTCAGCGGCACATCGCCCGTCCCCGGCGGCATATCCACAAACATCACATCCAGCTCCCCCCAATGCACATCCGTCCAAAATTGTTTCACCACGCCCGCAATCACAGGTCCTCTCCACACCACTGGATCCGACGGATTCTCCACCAGCATGTTGAGCGACATCACCTTAATCCCGCCATTCGACATCGTCGGCTCAATCCCTTGCTCTCCCTGATACGTCCCGCCCGTCAAACCAAACGCCCGCGGAATGGACGGCCCCGTAATATCCGCATCGAGAATTCCAACCTTCAATCCCTTGCGCATCGCCTCCACGGCGAGCATCGTCGTCACAAAACTTTTCCCAACTCCGCCCTTGCCACTCGCGACCGCCACAACCCGCGCAATCTTCGAACCCGCATTCATCTTCGCCGCAAAATCAAACGGCTCCTTGCGCTCACCACAATTCGATGAGCACGTCGAACAATCATGTGTGCAACCTTCTGCCATTTTCTTTTCTCCTGACTTCTTATTCAACCGCGGCAATCGCCTCAATCTCCACAAGCGCACCCTTCGGCAACGCCGACACTTCCACGCAACTCCGCGCAGGCTTCGCCGCACCAAACATCTCCGCATACACCTTATTCAGCGTCGCGAAATCATCCATGTGCCGAATGAACACCGTCGTCTTCACAACCTTTTCCAAACTCGACCCCGCCGCACGCAAAACCGCCGCGAGATTCCCAATCGCCTGCCGCGCCTGCGCCTCAATCCCTTCCGCACGAATCGTCCCCACGCTCGGATCAATCGGAATCTGCCCCGAACACCAAATAAATCCATTCACCTTGATCGCCTGTGAATACGGACCCAATGCCGCCGGCGCCGCCTCTGTCGAAATAATTTCCATCTTCGTTTCTCCTTCTTTATTTACTTGATGCGAGGAAACTTTGATACGCCCTGTCGCGCGTCACATCCTCATAACTATACCCAATCTTCCCCAGCGCCTCCATGAACGATTTACGCTCACTCTTCGGCACTTGGAAGCCCGCCAAAATCTTCCCATGGTCGGAGCCATGATTCCGATAATGAAACATCGAAATGTTCCACCGATCCGCCAAGACCGCAAGGAAGTTCATCAGCGCCCCCGGCTTCTCTGGAAACTCAAACGTCATCACCACTTCATCGCGCAAACCCTTCACACTGCCGCCCACCATATACCGCACATGCTCCTTCGCAATCACGTCCTGTGACAAATCCACCGTCGCGTATCCCGCCTTCTCCAAACTCGCCACAATCCCCTCGACGTCCCCCGGCGCCTTCACCCCAACGCCCACAAACACATGCGCCACATCCGCATCGCTCAACCGATAATTGAACTCCGTAATCCGCCGCTTCCCCAACTTCGAAATAAACCGCTTAAAACTGCCGCGCTTCTCCGGCAACGTGCAATCCAAAATCGCCTCGCGCCCCTCGCCAAGCTCCGTCTGCTCCGACACAAAACGAATGTTGTCAAAGTTCATATTCGCGCCAGAAATAATCGCCGCGCCCGTCTCGCCCTTCTTCAAAACCTTCTTCGCCGCCGCCAGCCCCAACGCCCCCGCTGGCTCGCAAATCGCACGCGTCGCCTCAAAAATATCCTTGATCGCCGCACACGTCTCCGCCGTCGTCACCAGCACAATCCCATCCAAACACGCGCGGCAAATCCGAAACGTCTCCTTCCCCGGCGTCTTCACACACACACCATCCGCAAACAAACCCGGATTCTCCAACGTCACAATCTTCCCCGCCGCAATCGAACGCCGCATGCAATCCGAATCCACTGGCTCCACACCAAACACCTTCACCTCAGGCCGCACCGCCTTCACATACGCCGCAACGCCCGCCGCCAATCCACCACCACCAATCGGCACAAAGATCGCATCCAACTCCTTCCCTGCCTGCTCCAAAATCTCCTTCGCAATCGTCCCCTGACCCGCAATCACATCCGGATCATCAAACGGCGCCACATACGTATAATGATGCGCCTTGATCTGCGCCTCCAACTCCTCATACGTATCCGAATACGAATCCCCATGCAACACAATGTTCGCACCATACGACCGCACCGCGGCAATCTTAATCTCAGGCGTCGTCACCGGCATCACAATCGTCGCCTTGCACCCAAGCTTCTTTGCCGCCAGCGCCACCCCCTGCGCATGATTCCCTGCCGACGCGCAAATCACTCCCTTGTCCAATTCACTCCGCGCCAGTTGCGACATCTTATTGTACGCCCCACGCAACTTGAATGAATGCACGCACTGCAAATCCTCACGCTTCAACAAAATACGACACCCAAAGCGCCGCGATAAAGCCGCCGCGCTCTCCAATGGCGTCACCTCCGCAACGTCATACACATTCGAATTCAATATCTTCTTCAGATAATCAATCTCAGCCATTTCAAAAGCCTTTCCTAGACAGGTCGTATATTATACCATATTTTCGCCCAATATACCACCCCCCTTCCGCGACACTTTTCTTACGAAGTTGACTGAGACGGGTTGAAGTTTGGTCCGAAATATGGTATAATATACTCCATTCTGTTCGTGGAGAAAAGTGCCGCGGCGGGAAAAGTCAATAAAAACAAGAAAGGTTCTAAAAGATGTCGATGGATCGGCGTGATTTTTTGAAGGGTACGGCTTGGATGGGCGCAACAGCAGCCCTGGCTGGATGTGTGTCGAGCGCGGCAAAATTGTGTCCGGGCGCAATGACGGCTTTTGCCGCGGCACCGCTCAAGAAGGTGCGAGTGGGCTTGGTTGGGCTCGGCCAACGCGGCGGAATGGCGGTGCAACGTTTGGCGGCAATTCCGGGTGTTGAAATTACGGCACTGTGCGATTTGTATGCGGAGCGTGTGGCGCGCCAACAAAAGTGGCTCAAGGACAATGGAAAGTCCGCGGCAAAGTTTGAATTCTCGGGCGCGGAAGGCTACAAGGCCATGTGCGAAAGCGAAATCGACCTTGTGTACAACACAACGCCGTGGGCGCTACATGTGCCGATTGCGCTCTATGCGATGGAACATGGCAAGCATGTCGCAATTGAAGTCCCAAGCGCAATGACGATTGAAGATTGCTGGGCACTGGTCGAAACATCGGAACGCACGGCGCGGCACTGTATGCAGCTCGAGAATTGCTGCTATGGCGAAATTGAAATGCTGACTTTGAATTTGGTGCGTCAGGGCAAGCTCGGCGATTTGGTGCATGCCGAAGGCGCATACATCCATGACTTGCGTGAGCTCATTTATATGGACCCGGCGCAGGGAAGCTATCAAGGCTATTGGCGCTTGAAGTGGAACACAGAGCATGCGGGCAATCCGTATCCGACGCATGGGCTTGTGCCGTTGATGCAGTCAATGAATATCAACCGCGGCGATCAGTTTGATTATTTGACATGCGTCGCGTCAGCCCAGATTGGCATGACAAAGTATGCAAAGGAAAAATTTGGAGCGGACAGCTGGCAGGCGAAACTCAATCCACGTCGCGGCGATATGTCAGTCACGACAATTCGGACAATGAATGGACGCACCATCATGATTCAACACGATGTGACGAGCGCGCGGCCATATTCGCGCATTCAGCTCATGTCGGGCACGCAAGGCGTCCTCAATGATTATCCATTCCGCATTGCGCTCGCAGATAAGCCAGGCGACCCCGCACACGAATGGTTCGATGACAAAAAGGCGAACGAAATTCGTGAGCAGTACAAGCATCCGCTCTGGAAAGTTGCGGGCGACATCGCCAAGAAGATGGGCGGCCATGGCGGCATGGACTTCCTCATGGATTTGCGCCTGGCCTACTGCTTGCAGAATGGTTTGCCGCTCGATATGGACGTGTATGACCTCGCGGCAAGCTGCGCGCTGTGCGAACTCTCCGAACGTTCGGCCACACACCGCGGCGCTTCTCAGGACGTCCCAGACTTCACGCGCGGCGGCTGGAAAACCGCCAAGCCGCTCGGCATCGAATCGATTGACCTCAATAAAATGGGGCTTGCCTAATTGATGCGCAAACTTGTCGCATTCATTCAGCACGTCTTGTCGCATGACGTAGGCCCGTTCTGGCAATTTATCAAATACGGAACGGTCGGCGTCATGTCGACATGCGTGCAAGTCGCGGTATTCTACTTACTCGCAACGACTTGCCTAAAGTGTCTCACGGCAGATGATTGGGCCGTCAAACTGCTCAACTTCCCCGCGGCAAATATCTCCAATTCAGCCCGTACCTGGCGCTTTGCACTCGCAACGGGAATCGGCTTCGTAATCGCAAATGTCTTTTGCTGGCTGATGAATCGTTGGTTTGTCTTCAAACCCGGCAAGTTCCGTTGGTACATCGAGTTTGCCATGTTCTTTGGCGCGGCAACTTTGGCAACACTCATCGCCCTAGGACTTTCCTCGGCCTTGATCCACTTTGTAGGCTTGATGACGACCGCGGCAGTTTTCATCGAAGTCGTCGCTTCTTTCTTAATCAACTACTTCACACGTAAGTCCTTTATCTTCCGCGGCTAAAAGGACCACGAAAAAATTTTCATTTAACCGAATTTACCCCCTAGCATTTTTCCGCAAAATATGGTATAATATACGCCATCTTCGACGGAGCGTTGCACAGCCTGGTAGTGCGTCTGCTTTGGGAGCAGAATGTCGGAGGTTCAAATCCTCTCGCTCCGACCATCAAAAACCTCAATAAACCCCAATAAAATAAGGCGTTCGTGAACATCCCCCCCAAAAACTTGTGACAGCCTGTGACAGCCATTTACACCCCGCGGGGTGGGGTCCAAATTGGGGTCCAAATTGGGGTCCAAAACTGGGGGCCCAAAAAATGTGGGGTTTTCGGCAAAATCCGCGCCGCGGTTTCCGTTCGATTGAAATCTACCCCCCGCGACCTTTTCCCTATTCCATCCGCGGCCAAAATGTGGTATAATATACGCCCATGAGAAATATTAGGTTTTCGGCGTTCGCCGTTCTTGCTGGTTTGTTCGTTCTTTCTTTCGCCGTCCGTGCCAATGAAATCCGCGGGCGGGTGGTCCGTGTGTCCGATGGGGATACAATCACGGTTCTTGTCGCTGGGAACGCCCAACACAAGGTGCGCCTTGCCAAAATAGACGCACCCGAAAAGGCCCAACCCTTCGGGACCGCCGCCCGCTTGCATCTTGCTGGGATGGTCACCAACGGCCCCGTGCGCGTTTCGTTTGAAGGTCGAGACAGGTACGGGCGCATCATCGGCATCGTCTTTGCGGGCGAATTGGAATGCAATTTGCGGATGGTCGCGGATGGGTACGCATGGCATTACAAACACTTCGACAAATCCCCAGCGTACGCCAATGCCGAACAAACCGCCCGCACAAACAAACGGGGGCTTTGGAAAGATTCCGCCCCCATCCCCCCGTGGAATTGGAGAAGAGAACACAAGAAGGGCAAGAACCGCACGCCGCGGCCCTAGGTACGCATTCATCGGTTCGGACCGTACCAACCACCCCCGCGCCGTACCCCCTCTCAAATCGAAAATTTTTCACTTCTTTAGCCTGTACCGCGGTTTGGCGAACCGCCGCCGTTTCACGGGGCGGGCAAGTGGGATATATCCACCCGCCCCAATACCCCAAAAACCCGCAAGCGCATAACACATCGCGACCGCATCCCCGAAGTCATGCTTTTTCGCGGTTTGTTTCCATCGATATTCCGTGCGGCCATCTTGCAAGGTGATTTTGTAATCCAATCGTTCCGCGGCAATTTGGGCGGCAAATTCGCCGTGCCGTGTGCCTTGCCCATCGAACAAAGACAAACCACCCGCCATCCCCACTTCCCCCAACCATGCGCGTTGCGCCGTTTCTTTCCAATAATCGGCATCGAAGGCAAGGTACCGCCACCCCTTCGACATATCCGCGCACATTACCGTTCGGTTTCGTTCGTTGGTAATGCGGCTTTTTACATGCGGGTTCCAATTTTGCCCTGCACGGCCAATCATCGGAACGCAAGGCATACCACACAAGCGTTTTGCGACCGATTCGCCTTTGGAGTTTATCGCGCCAAAATTGCACACGGCATCCCATTGCTTGCCGCCCGCATCGATGCCCCAATAATTCACCCCAAAACCGTGCGCCCTGCACCACCCAAAAATTTCTTTACCGTGAAGGGTAAGTGCCTGTACCAGCAATTGCGCCCTTTGCCGTTCGGGTATGTTCTCATGGATGGGTAATGGTGCGCCCGTGAAAAGTTTATAGTATGAAACAAACCCCGTTTGCATCTTGTCGAAACATACCACACAAGTAGAGAACGCATAAGATGGGTTCAAGTCCGTTGCAACAACCGTGCACACGGTTTCGGGGGGCTTGAAAAATGGGGGCGTACCTTCCCGCACCCGCGAACAAATAAGGGGGGCGGAAATTTGAATCACTTCATGCTGGCGAACGGGGCGCATTTGATATTCCGCCTCGAACGCATCTTCCCCGTTCGCGTACCGCAAATTCATTGCGTGTTGAATGCCGCTCAATTCGGTTTCATGGTCGAAAAATGCGGGGTTCAACACTTCGGCCCCATCATCCATCGCGGTACGGTTTGCCGCATAAAATTCATTCGCTTTCAAATGTTCGGGTTCGCCGTCTTGAATTGATTCTTGCTTTATGCGGAAATATTGTTGCCAAAGGTCCCCCGCCGTCCCCCAGCAATGCGGATGGGAAAGAACCATCGGGAAGGTAAAGGTTTTCCAGTTCGTTTTGGCCGCGTATACTTCACTCAAATCATCGGGGCAAATCGGCGTACTTGTCATGAACGCCGCTATTTGTTTATCATGCCCGCCCAATCCCAAAAAGCCCTTTTCGATAATCTCATCCACACCTTGAACCAACTGCGGATTGTGTGCCGTCTTATCATCTTGCAAGTCATCAAATAGAACCAAATCGGGGCGCAATGAACCGCGAACCAAACCGCGGGCCGCACCCTTGTACCCCCTCGCAACCAACACGGCCCCCGCCGCCGCACTTCCTTCAATCATCGGCAATATGATTCGTTCCGCCGTCTTTGCAATCTTCGTACGCCGCCCCAAATGCGTTTGATTCAAAGCCCGCTGGAACACACCACCCAAACGCCGTATCGGTACCGCAATTTCGGGAAAGTCATCCCCGAACGCTTCCCCATCTTCCATCAAGGCGAATATATCTTCAATCATCGCACTTGCATCCCCCTTGCGTGCCGCGACCGCAACAACGAATTTGCGGAACCCGTACGCAAGTGCATACACACACGCGCCTTTGATGAAAGAAGATTTACCATGCGCACGGGCCATCCGTATATGAGTACGCCCGCCGCTTTGAACCACTTCTTGCAAGTGTGCAATGATTTCCCCCATGCGGGCCGAAGGTTCGGATTTCAAGAACCCACCCGCCCCCATACAATAAGTACACATAAAATCCCGCAATGATTCGCGGCATCGTTCGCGCCGTGCGGGGTTCGCGACCGCGGGCAATTCGCCAATGTCATTTGCAAGGGCCTTCTTTTCCGCCTTGCGTTTCCTATCTTGTTCGAGTGTTCTTGCCATCGTCTTTTTCCTTTTGTGACTACTTGTGACAGTTTCATACAATGCTTTACATTCCGCCTTCACACCTTGTGACAACCCGTGACAACGGGGGTGGGAATCGGATTATTGGCGGCATCGTCGCGGCTGGGATACAGACAACGAACGCCTTCGAAAGAACCTATTGCGGGGGGCGGTTCGATGGGGCTTGTTTTTACCTGCTGGGCAAGTAGGTTCCCATGCGCCTTCTTCATTTGGAAGCGCACATAATATCGAGCCCAACCTTCGACATATCGCGCCGCTTCATCGGGGGAAGATGCAAACACAAACGGCACATTATATTCAATCTCGAAGGTTTGAACCAACGCAAGAACCGCATTCGGGTTCGCCCGCGAATGATAAAAGCCTTGCCTTATTGTTTCTAAACTCGAAGTGCAAACCACCCGCCGAAATTGGAAACTTTGCATGCGCTTCATTTCCTTGCCGAATCTTTCGCGGTCATGAATGAGAGTGTTTACCAAATCATCGGCCGATTTTCTCTCTATGGTGAATTCATCTTCGAACCCAACTATTGAGTAATCCCCCGTATGCAAACCCTTGCGCACGGTTGGAACGCCCGCGGAAAAATAAAGCGGGGTTTGTTCGCGTGTATCGATAATGAGTGTGAAGGGTACCTTTTCTTTTTTGGGGGCCTTCTCGACCGCTGGGGGCATCAGTATGGTTTGCAACCGAATTGGCGGGCAATATCTCAGTGGGTAAAGATATTCCATCACTGCACCCCCTTTGCGCCGTTTTCCCTGTATGCCCTCAAAAATTCAATTTGGCGCATTCTATTCTTCGGGGGGTACATATAGTGGTTTTTCATTTGAAAGCCGTGAAGGGCCTTTTTCGCGGGGCCTGTACCCCAACGGTTCCAACCGCCGTGTTTGTTATATGCCGCTCGAATCATTGCGCACCCCCTTCGGCTTTCATCCAAAGCAATTCTTGCCGCTTCCCTGTACTTTCGCGGCACACCCCAGCAAGGCGCATCCCTTGCCGCGGTCGCAATTCTTGTATATCCACACGGTATGCCGCATCTTTATCCGCGGCAAACAATGCGACCAACCGCGCCCGCCGTTCATTCCATTCGGCCAAATCCGCGGCACCCACATAAATACACCCGTGAATTGACTTCCCACCCGAATAGGTAAGGCACACAAGCGGAATCTTACAGGTGCGGATATAGCCCGCCCAAAACGCGCATTGTTCGGCCATCGGCAATTCATCGAATTCAAGAACCGCATGAGAAAAGGTCGCAAGGCACGCTTGCGCAATGTAGGAAGGTTTGCCATCGACCGTTTCGAATTCACCACCCGTGAAGGCATTCGGCACCACCACTTCACCCGCCTTCAAAAGTTCCGCGGCATCCATCCCCAACCAATCCCCCACCCGCCGAAGGGACCGCCCCAAAATGCCGCGTGTTGGTTTATCGGACCGATAGATATAGACGTAATCATCCCCACCCGAAAACAACCGCCGCAATTGGTGCCGCGCCTGTTCTTCGGGGGTAAGGTTCTTGACTTCGGCAGGGGAAAGGGCCTTCAAACCTTCGAAGGTCAACACATCCCCACCCGCGGCAATCATGTTGCGCACATGTTGCGGATAAGTGCGCACGGTCGCGGCCATCGATTTACGGCGCATTTGGAATGAGTTCCCCGCGCCCGCCTCGACCTTGCGCCCCCCACTTCGGAACGCCCGCCTAAATTCATCGGCCCTCATATCCGCGGCAACCGCGTGCATGGTTTCCGCGAATGAGTTTTCATCCATCCCCAACTTCACGGCAAGGCACGCCGCCCGCGGCAATAAAATGCTATTTCGAGTTCCGCGACCTGTGGAGAAGTTTGCAAGGCAATTATCAAACGCCCGCACCAATTGTTTCTTGTCATCCATCGTTTGCATGTTCGGTCCTTTCTTGTTTTGGGTTTATAGGTATGTTTGGCAAGTTTGGCAGTTTGGCAAAATACAGGTTTTGCGAATGTGCCACACACGGGAAACTTCATGGTTTCCCCGTGGGTGGTGTTTGGCCAATATAGGCATGTTTGGCAAGGTTGGCAGTTTAGCAAAGCGTATATATATATATACGCGTTGCCAAACATATTGCCAAACATCCACACAACGGCGAACGGATGAAAAAACTATCATAACATCCCCCCCTTTTGTTTTCCGAATTTGTGTGAACGGCCATATTGCGGGGCGGCATCGGGGTTGTCGAAACTGGGTGTGGGTTTTCCATCATCCGCGGGTGTGGGTTCAACATCGAGAAATTTCGCCTTGAGGAAGGCATCGACCTTCGGGGGCAATCCACACATGATGCCCTTCGTACCGTTCGCGCCTTTTGGAAGAATCTTGATTTTGCCTTCTTCGTTCAATTTCTTTATGAAGGCAAGTGCGGATTTTTCCGCAAGGGTTTTCACTTTGTTGCCCAATCGATATTCATCCGCATATTTGAGTAATTCTTGATTGACGGCCTCGCGCACATATTTGGCCGCCTTCCCCATCGGTACCAATTCATTAAAATCAGCAAACACGCGCAAGGCAATTGGGACCATATCGGGCGGGGGTGGTGGTGGGGCGACCGTTGGTGTATCATCTTCGTTTGTGATGCCAGCATCTGCAAAACACTTTTCCCAATCTTCTTTGGGGACATCTTGCCAGTAATGTTTGCCGTGGTCGCCCCATTTGTAAAGTGCGCGGTTGAATGATTTTCCCGCCGCGTCTTTCCATCCCAATTGCGAACCGTTCTTGCCCGCCGTGAAGATGAAAACGCCCTTGTGTTTGGTACATGGTAAAATAGACATTGCCGAACGAATTGCATCAGAAATTTCACTCGCGCCGCACATCTTATACTCTGGAAATTCATCGGTCAACCATGCTTTTCTTTCTTTCACTGTTGGTGGTTTCCCTGTATGTGAAAAAATGATAGTTCCAACATTGTGTCGCTTCAAAATCGCTTCAAGGCCTTCGGTTTCATTCCCGCCGCGGATAGTACCACCTTTGAAGAAAGCACTAACATCCGCGCCGCTTTTCAAATCCCCGCCAAAATAGGCATTGAACGGATTGATAAAGACAACATCGGGCGGGGTACGAAAACGCATCTTCGCGTCTAGTCCCCGAAGGAAATCCGCGCCTTTTTTTATGTAGGTAAAATCAAGGAATTGTGTTTGCGCAAATGCTTCATCCCAATCAATCGGGTTTCCCTTGTCATCAACTGGGTGTTGGTATCGAAGATATTCAACAACTTCATCACGGTCGGTGGAAACTCTATCTTCATCGTCTTCGGATTGTACAACCCATGAACGAAAGGGCCGCACGGGATGCAACCCGCAACAATCAATCCCCCGATTGAAGCATAAAGCCATTTGTGTTTGAAGGATTGACTTCCCCGAACCTGTGGTGGAAATAATCATAGCCGTTCCGCCCCGCGTCAACCAGCGGCCATCAATAAGAACATTCTTCTTTTCAAGGTCGCGTTTGAATTCCGAAAGGGGCTTCATTGGTATCAACTTGTCAATTGCCCGAAGTTCATCTAATGCGGCCAAATCGATTTCCGCTTTGGTATAATCCACCTTTGGTT
>CAVGIZ010000031.1:0-15474 GCA_963629255.1 Anaerovoracaceae bacterium | reverse complement strand
AGATTTGAAAGATTTTGGAACTTTTTTTGCCTGAGTGCAATGTACAGTCCCTTTTAAGGGGGAGAGATTGAACCTTAGGGGAGGGATTGGGCCTTAGAGGTATTCATCAAATCTACTAGCAGCGTCCGGGGGTGCATAGCGATCGCGGCGTGTATCGTTTGGGCGTGGGGATTGGCTTTCCGGTGTTCGTTTGAGGACATTTCCAATGCCGGTATAAGAAGTCGTAGGCGTCATATCCAATGCTGGGCCTGCTTCGCTTCGAGCTTTTGAAGGCCGCGGCAGAGGCTGAGGGGATTGGATTTCGTCCTGAGGGGATTGAATATCGCCTTGTTCGCGAACTTTTTGATGGGCCGCGTCATTTTCGCGTTTACGCTTTGAATTTTCGCGTTTTTTGTACAAGATGCGCGTGAGGTCAACAAATTTGTCGCGGAAGAAGCGGCAGCCGTATTCATGTTTTGCATCGAACTTGATGCCTTCGACGCCCAACATATTGAGGAAGAATTTGCCGACGACGCCTGGCGAGGAAGAGTTATTCAACGCGAAGGACACGAACTCCCACGGGATACGGACATTTTTGAGTTCGACATCCATATCGTCGACGCGCAAGAGGCGTTCGCTGGTGGTGACGGTTGGCAGTTTTGGCTTATTTTCTTGCGTTGATGCGTCCATAGTCGTATCTCCCGGTTGAGTGATGAGATTAAAAGAAGAGCGACGCGCAGGGTGGTCTCTGGAATTGGGGAGGGGGTAGAGACACACCCTGGCGTCGCAGAAATGTTATTTTTTTGCCTTCGCAGATTTTTCAGCCGCGGCATTGGCTTTAGCCGCGACTTCGCGCTCCGCGAGGATATCTTCGACGCGCTCCTTCAAGGTGGCCAGTTCTTCGATCGACATAGTGGCGAGGGGTTTACCTTCGCGAACCGGAATGTTCATACCATGATCGCGGAGGAACTGGTCCACCTTATCCTCGTTTTTACGATAGAAGTAGTAGCCCGCGGCGGCAATGCCGACGCCGACTGCAACTCCAACGAGATGATCTGTTGTTATAGCCATTCTTGTTCGATCCTTCCTGTTCTTGAAAGACGGCGCATATTATACCATATTTCCGAACAAATTGCAAGGGGGTATTTTCATTTTTTTTTTATTTTTTTTCGAGGAGCCCAGTGGTCCATTCGCCGATGGTCTTGTGGCTGACCTCTTTTAGACCATGAGCCGTTGTATAGGCGGCGAGGACTTCGGGATACAGCGTGGTCAAAATGCCTGAGATAATTATATATTTTTTGACGCACGGGACGATTTCGTCAACAAAGCGGATAAGGAGGGGTCCGAGGATATTGGCGGCGACGAGATCTGCCGCGCCGAGGTCCTTTTTTATTTTGGCGCCGAGGCCATATTTGAAATAGTCGACCGTGACGCCATTGCCCGCGGCATTTTCGCGTGAGGCATCGATGGCTTCTTGGTCGACATCGATGCCGCGGACGGCGGTGTAGCCCAATTTTGCCGCGGCGATGGAGAGGATTCCGCTGCCGCAGCCCATATCGAGGAAGGTGGCTGGCGCGGCAATTTTGTCCGAGAGTTCATCGATGTACTCGAGGCAGGCGCGTGTGGTTTCGTGTTTACCTGTGCCGAAGGCCATACCTGGGTCGAGTGTGAGGACGATGCCGTCAGTTGGCATTGGTTCCCAAGGTGGGTGGACGATGATGCGGCGGCCGATTTTTTCTGTTTTGAAATGGCGGCGGTAGGCGAGTTTCCAATCTTGGTCAGGGATTTCGCCGACTTCGATTTTTGGGTGGACGCCGACGATTTCGAGGGCGTCCTGGAGGCACTTTTGTGCCGCGGCAATTTTTTCCTTTTCTGGGAAAAAGATTTGGACTTGCGTCAATTTTTCTTCAATATCGCGATAAGAGGACAAAATGAAATCCCCCCCATCGAATACCTCGAAGAGGGGATTCACATAACGTTCCTCGATTGCGCTGTAGACCTTATACATGGTCCACCCGCCTTTCGTTTACGCGGCAAAAGTGCCGCGGGGGATGTTACTTAGCCGATTTCGCCGCCTTTTTGGCAACGAGTTTTTTGACGACAGCCGGGCGCTGGATGAGAACGCGAACGTCCTCAGCGCCCATTGCCGCGACGGCATCTTCCGCCATCCCGAGTTTGACGAGACGACGACGCTGCGACGCATTCTTACGCGCCTTGCCCGCCGGCGTTTTGCACGGACGAACATGCGATTCCTTACGAAGTGTACGACCTGTACCCATAATCTACCTCAATTCTCTTTGTTCTTCTTCTTACTACGGAAAAAAGTGCGCATATTATACACTATTTCGGCCCATTTTGCAAGTGGAATCTTTTGTTTTCTGCGATAAGTGCGCCTTTATGCCTTTATACACAACAAAATGACGCCACACACGATGAGTCCGAGAGCGAGGGCTTTGCGCAAGAGGTTGGTTTCGTGGAAGAGTTTGGCGCCTAGGATGAAGGTGATGACGACTGAAAAGCGGCGTAGGAGGGAGCAGGCGGAGACGGGGACGTTTGGGCGTGCGAGGCCGTTGAAGTAGAGCCAGTCGGCGGCGGCGAGGAGGATGCCGACGAAGGGGATGGTCCAGCGCCATTGGAAGGGATTGTGTTTGAGGTGGAGGAGGCGTTGAGCGAGGAGGAAGGTTCCGTAGGTGAGGACGAGGAAGACTTGGAACCAGAACTGGGTGGCTTCGATGGGGGCGTGGGCGACTTGGAAGACGTACTTATCAAAGAGGCTGGAGACGGCGGAAAAGAAGGCGCCAGCGAACGCACACCAGACGGCGTGGGAGCGGAAGAAATCGATGCCTTCGTGTTTGCCAGCCCAGGAAAATGCGAAGTAGCCAGCGAAGACGAGGAGCATGCCGAGCGCTTGGATGAGGCCTGGGACCTCACCATAAAGGAAGAGAGCCACCAAAAAGACGAGGGCTGGGGCGGAGGCGCGGATGGGGGTGGCGATGGAAATGGGCAGGGTGCTGAGGGCTTTGAAGGTGAAGATCCAGGAGATGGAGACGATCAAGGCTTTTGCCGCGGAGAGGAGTAGGACGGTGGCGCCTGGATTGATGACGGCAAAAAAATCGCCGCGGAGGGCGACGGTTGAGACAAAGGCGGCGCAACCGAATGAGGTTGAACAGAGTAGGACGGGGAGGACGGCATTATTTTTGACGCTGGCTTTTTTGGCGAGGTCGTAGAGCGCGAGGAAGAAGGCGCTTGCTAGAATCCAAATCGTCCAATTTGTCATGGGTTATCTTCGCTATTTGGGAAGAGTTGGTTGAGGATTTGTTCGGCTGGGGTGAAGGCTTTCTTTTTGTTGTTACAGTCTTTGCAGCAGGGGACGCAATTGCCGCGGGTGGAACGGCCGCCGCGTGCGACGGGGATGACATGGTCGAGCGTAAGATTTTCGGGGCCGACTTTTTTGTGGCAATAGTGGCAGATGCCCGCGGCAATTTGCGCTTTCCACCAGTCGGTAGCACGTAATTCGCGTGCTTTGGCGCGTTCGCGTTTGACGTGTGCGGGGTCGGGATTGAGGTCTAGCCAGTCTTCGCTCATAAGGGTTTTCCGATTAGGATTTGTGGGTGTGCTTCAGTGATTTTGATTTGGACGAGGGAGCCTGGGCGCGGCAGTTTTTGGCCGTGTTCGGTGAGGTCCCAGACGACGATGCGGTTGCCGCTGTCGCGTCCGCTGAGGCGATTAGGGTTACGTTTGGAGGGGCCTTCGACCATGACTTCGCGCGTGGTGCCGACGAGGCGTTCGTTACGTGCTTGGCCGCGGCGTTCTTGGTCGGCGAGGAGGATTTGGTCGCGGCGTTCTTTTTCTGTGGTTGGGACATCGTCCGGGAGCGCGGCAGATTTTGTGCCTGGGCGCGGGGAATATTTGAAGACGAAGGAATTATCGAATTGAGCCTCTTCCATGAGGGAGCGAGTGGCTTCGAAGTCGGCCTCGGTTTCGCCTGGGTAGCCGACGATGACATCGGTTGTGACGGCGAATTCGGGGTCGAGGGCATGAAGTTTTTGGACGGCGGCGAGGTATTCATCGCGCGTGTAGTGGCGGCCCATTTCCGAGAGGACGCGGTCGCTACCGGATTGGACTGGGAGGTGGAGGTGGCGGCAGACTTGAGGGAACTCGCGGTAAGCGCGGATGAGTTCGTCGGTGCAGCCTTTTGGGTGTGCGGAGGTGAAGCGGATGCGGGTGAGGCCCGGGATGGCGGCGAGGGCTTCGAGGAGGCGTGGGAAGGCCTCTGTGTAGCCGCCGGGGCTGGGGGCATCTTGTTCGTCCCACGCGGCATTTCTGAGGCCATAACGGAGGACGCTTTGGCCGAGGAGGCAGACTTCTTTGACGCCGTGTGCGGCGAGGGATTTGACTTCTGCGATGACTTCGCGTGCGGGGCGGGAATATTCGTGGCCGCGCACGGTTGGGACGATGCAATAGCTGCAGCGATTATCGCATCCGATGAGGATGGTGACGTATGCTTGGAAGCCAGCTTTTTCGCCGTTTTGGAAGGCGTGGGCGTCGAGTCCGCCCGGGATTGTATCTTCGCCGAGTTCGAGGATGTGTTCGTGTTTTTTTGCCGCGCGGTTAGCTTGGACGCGTTCGATGAGGCGCGGGATTTGCCAGAAGGCGCGTGGGCCGACGGCGAAGTCGAGGCGCGGCAGTTTTTTGAAGACGTCATTGCCGAGGCGTTTGACGGCGCATCCCATGAGGCCGACCATTTTGCCGGCGGCGATGAGGTTGCCCGTTTTGCCGACGGCTTTCTCTTCGGCCTTTTGGCGAACGGTGCAGGAGTTGACAATGACGAGCTCGGCAGACTGTTCGTCGGCCACCTTTTCATGCCCCGCGGCAATCAAGAGTGCTTCCACGGCTTCGGAGTCGCGGACGTTCATTTGACAGCCATAGGTATGGATGAGAAATTTCATGAGCGCATATTATACCATATTGCGGGGCATTATGCAAGGGCATTCTGAAGGAAGTTTGGTGTGGTGGGGAAGGAGGTTTATGTTTTGAGCCAGGGAAATTTGGGTCTGCACCGGGTGTAGGAAGGTTCTGCACCGGGTGTAAGAAGGGTCTGCACCGGGTGCAGGAAGGGTCTGCACCGGGTGCAGAAGTGAGTTACACCGGGTGTAGGAGTGAGTTGCACCGGGTGTAGAAGTGAGGTGCACCCGGTGTAGATATAAAATTCAGCCAAGGGGAGGATAAAGTTTATTGGCTTGGGCAATAAATGTGCTTGCATTTTGGTCTGAAATATGGTATGATATACGAATCTGAAAGGCGTAGAAGGTTTTGCGAGCGCTGTATTTTGTTGAGGCGGGTCCTGTGGAACAGGGGTCGAGAGGCGTGTGTTATCGGTTGCGGGTGAGGCAACGGGTGACGCGCGAGAGGTTTTTGCACACATATGGGGATTGAGGTGGGGCGATGGGACTTGGGAACATTATACATAAGGTGAGGATTTGGGGGTTGCCGGGGGTGCGAAATTATTTGTGCCGCGAATGGGCGTGGCATCGGGCGCGGCGGGATTTGGAGAAATGTGCCGCGGAGGATGAGGGGGTGGAGCCGGTGAAGGGGATTACGCTCATAGGTGAATTTAAGCAGGGGGCGAGCAATCTGAAGACGAATCGAGATTTTGCTTATGCGCTGAGGGATGCGGGGATTCCGTTTCAGACGTATTCTGTTGATTGGGCGGCGACGATTCCGAAGGAGGATTATGAAGGGATACTGACGCCGCGTGAGGAGTTTCGGTTGCATCGGTATACGCATGTGGTGGAGATGTTTCGGAGTCCGCTGCCGAGGGAAAAAGTGCCGCGGCGGGCGCGGATTGCGTTTTGGGAAGGTGAGCAGGGGATGTTTGAGGTGTGGCCGTTTTTGAAGGGGAAGGACCCGCTGATTGCGATGAGCGATTTCAATGCGGAGGCGTTTCGGAAGAATGCGGATGGGGCGAAGGTGTATAAGATTGTGTATCCGCTGAGGCCGCTTGATTTTGAATTGCCGAGCGCGGCGGAAGTGCGGGCGCGGTTTGGGATTGGAGAGAAGGATTTTGTCGTCTTTTACAATTTTGATTTTGGGTCGTATCATCGGAAGAATCCGCTGGCGGCGGTGAGGGCATTTGCGTTGGCGTTGGGCGGAAGGGCGGATGCGAAGTTGGTATTTAAGGTGCAACATGCGGGGCGTTATCGGGAGGAGTTGGCGGAGGTGAAAAGTGCCGCGGAGGGTGCGGGGATTGGGGGGCAGTTTGTGGTGATTGAGGAGTATTTGCCGCATCAGATGTTGTATGGGTTGACGGCGGCGTGCGATGTGTATTTGTCGTTGCATCGGGGCGAGGGATTTGGGATTGGGATGGCCGAGGCGATGATGATGGGCAAGTGTGTGGTCGCGACGGATTGGAGTGCGAACACGGAGTTTGTGAAGGCGGGGGTGGCGTTTCCGATTGGGTATCGGTTGGTGCCGATTCGCGCTGGGGAGTATTTTGAGGAGATGAAGGAATGGGCGGAGGCGGATGAGGGGGAGGCCGCGGCAGTTTTGAAGGGGCTGTATGAGCGGCCGGAGGAGCGCGCGGCGGTTGGGGCGAAGGCGAAGGAGTTTATCGCGGAACATTTTTCGGTGGGGAATTTCAGGGCATCGGTCGAGGCCTTTTTGGAGGAGGGGTGATGGATTTGGTGGGATGGCAGAAGGGGCGGATGGAGTTGGTGCATAAGGGGCGGGTGGCGTATGGGGAGGGGACGCGCGAGGTGACGGTATTGGCGTACTTTTGGGGCGCGGCGGATTTTTGGAGAGTGGAATGCGCGATTCGTGAGACGTGGCTCAAGTGCGGGCAGATGCGGACGGTGATTGTGACGGATGGGGAGCGGGAGGAGGTGAAGAGATTTGCCGCGGAGTTTGAGTGCGTGGAGGTGCAAGTTGAGAAGGGGTTGGAGGCGGGGAGTTTAGGGTCGATGAGTGCGGATTGTAATGGGAAGCTTGCGGGGCGGTTTTCGACGGAGTATGTGTTGGTGGTGCAGGATGATGGGTTTCCGTTGAGGGCGGGGCTGGAAGAGTTTTTGGGGAAGTGGGATTTTATTGGGGCGCCGTATGTGAGGGATTTGTTTTTGCCGCGGTTGGTGGCGCGGGTGTTGAATCATTGGACGATGAATGGTGGGTTTTCGTTGAGGTCGAGGAAGATTTGTGAGCTCGCGGCGAAGTATTATCGCGGCGAAAGTGTTGCGGAGGATATTTATTATACGGGGACGTTGATTCGAAAGAGGGGGGCGTATCGTCAGGCGGTGAAGTTGCCGGAGAATCGCGAGGCGTTGAAGTTTTCGTATGATGCGATTGTGAAGTTTGATGTGAAGGAATTGCCGTTTGGTTTTCATCGCGCGAGTTCTTTTGAGGAATTGGCGAGGCGGTTTGATTTGGGTTTGGCCAAGCGCAGCTTGGCCATCAGCGCTAAGGGGGTTGAGTGAGATGGCGGGGATCAAGCGTTATAGGCGGTGTGTGGCGTGGGATTATTCGCACGGGGCTTCATTGTTTATAACGATTGCGACTGAGGCGCGGCAGATGGTGTTTGGGCGTATTGAAAAGGGCGAAATGCGGCTTTCAGAATTGGGAAGGCAAGTTGAAAAAGCATTGAAAGAAATGCCGCGATTGAATGTGGGCTTGAAATTGTTTGGGTATGTTGTGATGCCTGATCATATTCATTTTAATGTGGCACTGGGGGCTGGGCAAAGTGAGCCGCTGAAGGTATTGGGTTTTGCGATTCGGCGGTTCAAAGTGTATACGACGAAATTGGCCAAGCGCAGCTTGGCCATCAGCGCTAAGGGCGCGACGAATAGTGTCGATGGCCGAGCTGAGCTCGGCCAAAAGTTGTGGCAGCAAGGGTATCATGATCGGCTTTGCCCCACGCGTGAAATGATTGATGCGACGGAACGTTACATTCGTTATAATCCGCTTAAGTGGCAGTTGATGTATGGGGCGGAGAAAGTGCTGGCGATTCATGAGCCACTTGATTCTCCGCGGCTTGATTTGCGTGATTATTGGAAAGGCGTTGGCAACGTGGAATTGCTTGATGTGAATGAAAAGATTTTGGGCGTTCGCATTTCACGCAAGTGTAAGCAAGGCGAAATAGAAAAGGCGGTTCAAAGGATTGGGCGCGCGGTGGATCAAGGCTATATTGTGTTGAGTGGATTTGTGAGCCCAGGCGAAAAGAAATTGCGCGACAAACTTTGTTCGCGGGCGGATGCGCGTTTTATTCGCATGTTACCGAGTGGCATTCCTAATGCGCGATTCAAACCTGAAAGCCAATATGTGGAAGCTTTTGCAGCGGGGCGCTATCTTGAGATTGGTCGAGGGAATGATGAAGTTGATTTTAGCCGCACGGTGTGCCTTGATTATAACGAGGAGATTATCCGAATTGCAAATGCAGGTGGAGGACTTTCTTTGTATTGGCGCGGAGAGGGGAAGGTGACAAAAGAAGGAGAGAATTTATGAAACCATTTTTGGTATCGGTTGTGAGGGATGAGGCGATGTATGAGAAGTGCATTGCGGGGAATCAGTTTTGCGATGAATGCGAATTGAGGAAGATTGATAACCGAGAGAAGAATGAATTTATTTCGGTTTTGTATAATCGCGTGTTGGATGGGCTTGATTATTCGCAGGAGAGATGGATTTTATTTGCGCATGAGGATTTGGAGTTTCGCGGCAGAATTGAAGGGCTTTTAGAAAAGGCGGACAAGGGCAGTTTGTATGGGGTGATTGGGGGGCGAATTTTGCCGCGGAAGAATTGGCTTTTTGGGGGGCTTTGGGGTGGAAAGTATTATGGACATATTTGGCAATGTAAGAAGGATGGTTCGGATTTGAATGAGGTGGGCGAGGTTGTGCCATTTGGGACGGAAGTGGAGACGGTGGATTGTCAATTCCTTGCCGTGCATTCATCGCTTGTGGAGAAGTATCATTTGCGGTTTGATGAGAATTTGAGTTTTGATTTTTACGCGGAGGATTTTAGTATAAACGCTTTGCGGGGACACCAAATCAAGACGCGGATTTTACCATTGGAGGTGTGCCATCATTCGCCTGGAAATGTTCAGCCGCGGTTTTTTAGACAGTTGCACTATTTGGATAAGAAGTATCCGAGGATTGAATACTTTGGTTCGTTTGGATATAATATTGGTGGTGGGCGGACTTTTATGCGGCGCGTGCAGAAGAAGGTGAGGCTTTTTTTGGATGCGTATATGCCGTTCATAGTGAAGGTGTGTTTCAAGATTATTGATGCAGGGAAGGGGAAGAATGCCTAAAGTTATTCTTCATGCGCATGTGTATTATCCCGAGCTTTGGCCTGAGCTTTTAGGGTGTATTGAAAACTGCCGCGCGGAAGTAGGGACAGATTCGCTTTTGGTGGTGGTTACGTTTCCTGAAGCGAAACCTGAGATGCGGGAGATGTTGGAGAAGTCGCTTTCGGGGATGCGATATGAGATTGATGCGGTGCCGAATCGTGGATATGATGTGGGGCCATTTGTGGAGTGTGTTTTGAATCGTCCGGACTTTGCTTTGTTTGATTATGTCATCAAGATTCATACGAAGCAGACGGTGGATACATTTCTTTTGTTTCATCGTTTTCGTGGTGGAGATTGGCGGCATGAATTGCTTTCATTTTGTTCGACACCGAAAGCGATCCACCGTTCGTTGCGGGCATTTGAACGGATGCCGCGATTGGGGATGGTGGCAGGCTCGCGCGTGATTTCGCGTGGCGGTGTTGATTATAGTCGAAAAGCGATTTCTGAGATTAAGGAGAAGGGAAAAGAGTTTGGGATTAAGCCTTGTGGCGCGGACGTTATTTTGGGGACGATGTTTATGGCGCGGACGAAATGTTTGATGCCGCTTGCAGGGCGTTGGACGCTATTGGATTTTGATTTGCTTACGCCTGAGACGGCGCATAAGGTGTTTCGGCTTGCGCATTGGTTAGAGGGTGTTTTTGCATTTCTTGTGACATCGCAAGGCTATCTTGTTTCGGATGGGAAATGGCCGTATCCGCTTGCGTTGGTTGGGTCGAAGTTGATGTTTGTTGTGGGGCGCACGTGGCGGTTTATTTCGTCATTTGGACGCTTATAAAGGGGAAATGCGGACGGCGAATTGCGGGTTTCGAAGGTCGTGCGTTTTGCGTTCAAAGAATTTCAAGATGAGGATTGCCGCGGACATATTTGACCATATCGGAACGTGAGCCAGCGTAGTATTGGTCAGGTTTTACAAGCAGATTTTCGGACATGATTATTTTCCCTTTGAGGGTGCGCTTCGCCTTAGGATAAAGGCGAGGACGAAGAGTTGGAAGATGGCATTTGCAAAAGAGAAATAAATGATGGTGGTGAGGTTATTGAAATGGAGAGAGGCCATCCAATCGACAACGGAATCGGGGAAAGTGCCGCGGAAGAATTCACAGCCCATGAAGCAGGCGAGTACAACAACAAAAGCAATATTTTCGATTACGGAGAACCAAGTTGCGGTAAAACGACGACAGGCGATTTCGTAGGTGACGATGGCTCCGACTGCGCCTGCGAGGCCTGCGTTGAGGGTTGTTGGGATGAGGAGGAGGGCGTAGTTTTGATAGGGTTGCCAGATTGAGACGAGGCCGAAGAGGGGGCGTCCGCAAAGGCCGAATGCGAGGGCGAGGATGATGCTAAAGGCGATGGAGCCGAGGACGGCGTGGTGCAAGACGCGGCGGTTTTCGTGGCCTTGTTCGTGGGATTCTGCCGCGAGGGGGAAGAGGACTGTCAAGAGGGATAGGCTTAGGTAACTGCCGATTTCGGCGAGGCGTGTGAGCATATAGTATGCGGCAGATTCGACTTCGGGGAGGCGTTGGCGGATGAGGGTGTTGAAGACGGTTGCGAAGATGGTTGCGCCAATTGTTGAGACGGTGAGGGGGATGGCGTAGCGGAGCATGGAGGGGAGGTCGCGGCGCCAGGTGGGGTCGAGGGGAACGGATTTGAAATCTTTGCGGAGGGTGAGGAAGGCGATGAAGGAAGAGGCGGCGGGGGGAGTGGTTTGGCCGAGGATGTAGCCTGAGAGGGCGCGGATGGGCATGGCGATGAGGAGGGTGATGAGGCGGATGGGGGCACCGATCAAGGTGATGAGGGACATCGTCTTGAATTTTTTGAGGCCTTGGAGAGCGTTGGTGAAAAGTTGGGAAAGGTTGGTGGTGAAGCCCGCGAGGAGGATGAGGATGGTGAGGAGTCCGTTTGCGATGCGGAGGCGTTCATAGAAGTGAGGGAGGATGATTTGTGCCGCGGCGATGCAGAGGATGAAGATGAGGCAGGCGGTGGTGATGATGTCGCGAATGAAACTTTTGACTTTGCCCATTTCGCCGCGGGTGGCGTAGGTGTTGACGTATTTGGAGAAGACGGTGGCGAGGATGGCGAGGGGCGCGGCAAAAAGTGTCGCGAGGGATTGCAAGGGCATGACGGCGCCGAGTTCTTGCGTGCCGACATATTTGGGGACGAGCCAGAGTCCGATGAAAGCTTGGATGCCATCGCCGAGGCGGCAGGCGAGAAAAATCATCGCGGAGTACCACCAGAAGTCGCCGACCTTGGCATGGAGTTTTTCAAGCATGGCAAGGTCCTTTCAAGGAAAAGAGAAGTGCCGCGCTTGGTGGGAGCGCGTTTGAAGGGGCGCGCGGCAAAAGTGCCGCGGTCGAATGAAAGGGCGTACCTTGACTCACTAGGCGTATATTATACCATATTTGAGGACGAATTGGAAGGGGGAAGTGGTTGGTCAGGGGAAACGATTTCATTTGTCGGGAGGAAATTTTTGCCGCGTAATGGTGCGGCGTTACGGGCGTAAGTTGGCTGAGTTACGGGCGTAACGCCGCTAGATTACGCGGAGATTGGGGGTTGATTATGGGGAGAAGGGGGGAAGAAAAATTTTTAGATTATTACTTTTTCCCCCTTGACGAATGGAGTCAAATATAGTATAATACACGCCATCTTTCATCTCATTAGAGTTAAGGAGACATAAAAAAATGAATCGATTGATTAAAGTTGGTGTTGCGGCGGTTGCGCTTGCGGCAGTTGTTCCTGCGTTTGCAGAGGATGTTGAAGAAGAGGAATCGGGTGCCATTGGATGGACTCCGATTGCTTTTGGCGTTGCATCGCCCGTGCAGTTGCCATGGGGCTTGGCGACGTGGGACGTGTTTGGCATTGATTTGAATTTGCTGTATTCGGACGCGCCGAAGATGTATGGTTTGGGCGTGGGTGGTTTGGCGATGACGACGCGCGACACGATGGCGGGTTTGCAGGCGTCGGCGTTGTTCAACTATGCGAAGAAGAATGTGTATGGTGCGCGTTTGACGTTGGGTGCGAACATTTGCCGCGAGGAAGTGTACGGGCTTGAGGCGGCGTGTTTTGGTTATCGTCGTGAGTTCTGGGGTTTGGATGTGGACTTCTTGGGTTCGTTCCAGGATTACATTTGGGGTATGCAGGTTGCGGGTTTGGCCAATATCACGCGTGAGCAGACGTATGGTTGGCAGACGGCGATTGGCGTGAACATTGCGAAGAAGGCGTACGGGTTCCAGTTGGCGGCGATTTTCAACATGGCCGAGGAACTGCATGGTTGCCAGGTGGCGATTGTGAACTACGCGCAGGAATGCCCGTGGGGTTTCCAGATTGGCATCATCAACATCATCATGGATAATTCCTTGAAGGTGTTGCCGATTGTGAACGCGTACTTCTAATAGAAGGTCACGAAAGTGGCAAAGGGCAATCCATATTTGAAGAAGGCGACGGGGGCTCAGAAGGCCCCCGTGCGCGCTGAGAAGAAACACGGGCTTGGGCGTGGGCTTGACGGGCTTTTGAAGGGCGGGAAAAGTGCCGCGGCTTCGGCCCCGATTGTGACGCCTGCGCCGAGCGCGGCAGTTTCTTCGGCGGCTTTGGCGAGTGTGCCGGGCGCTCCACTAGAATTGAAGATTGCTGATATTGAGCGTAGCCCCTATCAGCCGCGGCGAGAATTTCGAGAGGAAGAATTGCGCGAGCTAGGGGAATCGCTTAAGAATAATGGGCTTGTGCAACCGCCGACGGTGCGGAAGAATGCCGCGGGGCGGTATGAATTGATTGCGGGTGAGCGGAGGCTTCGCGCGGCGCAATTGATTGGGTGGGAGAAGATTCGTGTCACGCTCATAGAGGCTGATGATTTGACGGCCGCGGCGATGACGACGACGGAGAATTTGCAACGTGAGGATTTGAATCCGATTGAGGAAGCGATTAGTTATAAGACGTTGCAGGATCGTTTCAATTTGACGCAGCAGGAGGTGGCGGAGCGCGTGGGGAAGGGGCGTGCTTCGGTTGCGAATGCGACGCGTTTGTTGGAATTGCCGGATGAGGTGAAAGCGCTCATTCAGGCGAAGTTGATTTCGGTTGGGCATGCGAAGGTTTTGCTTTCGGTGGACGACGAGAAGGACCGCGTGTTGCTGGCGCGGGATTGTGTGAACATGCAATTGTCGGTGCGGGCTTTGGAGAAGAAGGTCGCGCGGATGCATGCACCGATTGAGGAACGCAAGAGTGGGACGCCTGATTTGCCGGATGGGTATGTGCGGAGTTTGACGGACAAGCTCAAGAAGCATTTGGGGTGTGCGGTTCGTTTGTCGAGTGGCGTGATGCATGAGAATGGGCGGCACACGAAGGGCGTTCTTGAGATTGATTTCTTTGATAATGATGACCTGGATCGCATCATTTCGATGATTGGGTTGAAGGTCGAATAAAGATGATGCTTGGGGTCGTACTTGCGTTGGCGCTTGCGTGGACTGAGCAAGATGCGACGAATGCGTATAATTGCGCGGCAGAATTTGTGAAGGACTGCACGCCGCGGGAGGCGGGGACGATTCGTGGGCAGTTGGCGGCGAATTGGATTCTGGATCAAGTTTCGATGCAAGGGATTGATATTCGCATTGACAAGTTTCACGCGAAGACGCCGAAGGGGACGAAGCAGTTTGCGAATTTGATGTGTGGATTTTGCCGCGATGTGAATGCGCCGTGGGTTGTTTTGATTTCGCATTTTGATTCGAAGGATGCGTGTCCGGGGGCGAATGATGGGGCATCGACGACAGGGATTTTGATGGCGCTTGCGGATAAGTTTTCGAACAAGCAATTGGCGCCTGGGAACGTGATGTTGGCGTGGCTGGATGGCGAAGAGAACATGATTTCGTATGGGGAGAATGATGGTTTTTGGGGGTCGAAACATTTGGCTGCGCAGATTAAGGAACAGGGGTTGAATGTGCGCGCGGTTGTGTGTTTGGACATGCTGGGCGACAAAGATTTGAACATTATGATTCCGGGTAATAGCGATGCGCGGCTGGTGAAGATTGCGAAGATTGCCGCGCAGCGTGCGAAGTTGCCGGCGGGGATGGTTGAGCAAATTGAAGATCATGTGAAGGATGATCATGTGGCCTTTTTGGATGCGGGGATTCCAGCGATTGATTTGATTGATTTTGATTATGGAAGTGTGCGCGGGCGCAATGATTATTGGCATACCGCGGCAGATACGATGGACAAGCTTTCGGTGGAATCGTTTCATGCATCGGGTCGGCTTGTGATGGAGATGCTCAAGATTTTGACGGCGAAACCATCGAGTGCCGCGAAATGAGAATTTACGTCGACATTGATGATGTATTGAGTGAGACGGCGCGTGCGCTGTGTGGATTGGCGGCGCGTGAGTTTGATCGGCACGTTGCGTATGAGGATGTGGATGGATTTGATTTGCAAGACGTGTTTCATTTGACGGACGAGGAGATGGCGCGATTTGTGAAGTTGTCGCATGCGCCTGAATGTATTGGGGGGTATGAAGAGGTGCCGGGTGCGGTTGCGGGTGTGAAGGCGTTGCGTGAAGCTGGGCATTGCGTTGAGCTTGTGACGGGGCGGCCTGCATTTTCTGCCGCGGCCACGTCTGCGTGGCTGGATGCGGTGGGGCTTTCGAATGAGGACGTCACGTATGTGGACAAGTATAATCGTCATTTTGAGGGTGGGGAAAATTTGCCGCGGACGTTGACGATGGAAGAATTGGCCGCGCGCAAGTATGATCTTGTGATAGATGATTCGCCTGTTGTGTTGGCGCGGCTGGCTACATGGAGTTGGGCGAAGGTGTTTATTTTTTCGCGTCCGTGGAATGTCCAAATGGCGAGCGCGGCGAATATGACGCGTGTTCGGAGTTGGGCTGAAATTCTTGAACGAATTGTCGTCTAGCGCGGCAGTTTTGGGTTGTTAGGGGCTGATGTCAGGTGTTTTAGCCCCTAACGTCAGGTGTTTCCAGGGCTAACATTAGGTAAAAGGGGTAGTCTTTTTGCCAAAAAGGGTAGGCCTTTTTTACAAAAAGGGTAGGCCTTTTTCGTGAAAAGGGTAGGCCTTTTTGCTAAATGCACTTGACGTTTGAGCTGAAGGAGGGGGGAAGGGACCAAAAGCTGGCGCTTTTGGCACAGGACAATAGGGAGAGGACCCAAGGTTTCGGGGGGCTGCGCCCCCC
>CAVGIZ010000030.1:7725-16197 GCA_963629255.1 Anaerovoracaceae bacterium | reverse complement strand
AAAGAAGAGCGCTTTTGGCACAGGACAAGGGGGATGTAACCCAAGGTTACGGGGGGCGGCGCCCCCGCTCCCCCGCGAAGGTGAGGACAAACTTAGTGGCGGATGACAATATCAAGCCAGAAAAGCTGGTTTAGATGGTGTGACGTGAGCGAAGGAGAGTGCGGGGCTTTTGGGGTGGAAGCAACGATTGGGGCATTTAGGCGGAGAGAGGTTGGGTTGCTTACGTGGGGGGTAAACTGCCGCGGTGGGGTGGGGCGCGGCAGATTTTGGTGGGGATGGGGCGTTTTAGGAAAATAAGAAAAACGTGATTTTCCTATTGACTCGGAGGCCTAAAATATGGTATAATATGCGGTGTTAAGGACGAAGTAGGTTAAAGACATAGTCAAAATGTTGTTTAGATTGACAAAGTTGTTCTTTGTTTGTGCATGTGTTTGCGCGTGCGCAACGGGCTGTCATATACTTTTTCAGGAGAATGATGAGCTTGAGGGTGCGGAGGTTGCGCCGAAGTATTGGGATGGTCCGCGGATAGGGCCTGGGATGGCGTTGGTGGTGCAAGTGGGTTCATCGACGGCGGAGGCGAAGACGATGGAGGCGTTGGTGGATCAGAACGGGAACATTACATTACCTTATTTATTGCAGGATGCGGTGGCGTGTGATGGGTTGACGTTGGATGCGTTGAAGCAGAAGTTGACGAAGGCGTATGGTGCGTACATTCGGACTCCGCAGGTATCGGTGACGTTTGGTCCGTATGATTTGCGCACTGGGGTGAGTCCGTGGGGGACGGTGACGGTGATGGGTGAGGTGGCGATGCCAGGGCCTGTGAACATGCCGGCGACGATGGATTTGACGGTGACGAAGGTGTTGCAGTTGGCTGGTGGATTGAAGCCGTTTGCGGACAAGACGCGGATAAAAGTTTCGCGGTTGGACAAGAGCGGGAAGGTGACGCGCACGCGGATTGATTTGCGTGAGATTGGTGAGGACGGGAAGTCCGAGAAAGATATTGTTTTGAAGGCAGGGGACGTTATATACGTTCCGGAGACATGGTACTAAGAAAGATTTAACAAGGAGAAAAATGAATATGAAATTCTCGATTGTTGGAGCCTTGGCGGTTGTCGGGGCGATGTTGGCGGGCGGGGCCGTTGCGAAGGATGCGAAGGTTTTGCCGTTGGCGGAGGCGCGTGCGCAGATTGGGGATGCGATTGAGAATCCGGACTCGTTGACGGATTTGATGAAGTCGGTTGCGGCGGAGGATCAGGCGACCTTGCTCGGGGATGTGAATGCGGCGATTGCGAATGCGCCGGGGTCTGATGAGGTGCGAGCGGCGACGTATGTGAAGGCGAATCGTGCGGCGTTGAAGGGCGCGGCGAAGGGGAATTTGTTGGAGTTGTTGGCGGAGACATTTGCGACGGTGAAGGTTGAGGACTTGACGCTTTTGAATGAGCGTTACGCGGCAGATGTGTTCAATCGCGCGGCGGATCCGAAGCACACGTATACGGACGAGCAGTTTGTGACGATTGCGTCGAATGCGATGGTGAAGATTCGTAAGCGGTTGGAGGGGAGCGATGCGGCTGGGGTGCGTGATGCGTTTGCGGTGTTGATGTTTGTGAGGGCGTCGAATGGGTCGCCTGCGAATTTGAAGGAGATTTTGGTTGGCGGGATGGCGAACGCGGACGAGCAGAAGATGGCGAAGGACGAGTGGTTGCCGGAGGCGTTGGCGGAGGGCGAGTTGAAGTCGTATGAGGCGATGTTGGCGTATGCGGATGCTGGGAAGATGCCGGATCCGGAGGTGGCGATGCGCGTTTTGAACACGCAGCAGTTTGAGGCGATGATTTCGGATTTGGCCGCGGTGATGGTTGGGCGTGATGGGAAGCAGGCGTCTGATTTGTCGATTGGGAAGGCTTTTATTGGGGAGCGTGATACGTACACGCAGGACGTTGGTTTGGACCGTGTGCCGCGTACGTTGAAGAGTGATTTGCCGTGGAATCCGAATTATCGGCGTAAAGATATGCATGGTGAGGGGACGATTTATCCGCGGGATGAGTCCCATGGTTATCAGTATCAGCGGCCATAAACTGCGAAGAAGGGAGACCAGAAAATGAAGAAGACACTACTTACATTTGCGGTAATATCCATCGTGGGGTTAGCGATGGCGGACCAGATGGATCGTCCGGCTGGGTTTAAGATTGGGTCGCGTATGACGGTGAAGCCGTACGTGGGCTTTTCGTATACGTACGATTCGAACATTGATTCGTCGAAGGATGCGCGTGGCGGTTCGTCGTGGACGGTGGATCCTGGGTTGACGTTTGATTACATTGATGAGAAGTGGCAATTGAAGGGTGCTGCGTATTATCAGTATCATTCGTATGCGCAGTATTCGCGGCGAGTGAATGAAGGTAGCTTTGGCGAGAAGTTGGATTTTGCGTGGTCGAACGCGGAGAAGGGCGGTCCGGGCTGGACGTTTGTGATGACGGAAGATTATCGCAACATTAGCCAGGACGATGATATGAGTAATGATGGTGGCCGCGGCATTGGGCGTGATCGTGATCAGTTCCAGTTCAATGCGATGTTGGAGCATCGGTTCACGGAGAATTGGCATGCGGGCATCAATGCGAGCTACTACTATTTGGATTATGAGAACGACCAGTACAGCTATGCGCCGTTGTATGGTTGGACGCGTTGGGTCGTAGGACTTGAGGCGGGGTATACGGCGTCGAAGTGGACGGACATTATTATTGCGGGTAACTACCAGAGCTACACGCAGGAGAATGATACGGACATGGGTGGCGAAGTTGGGACGAAGCGGTATGGCAATGATGACAGTGGTTCGGAAGGCTGGACGGTGCAGGGCGGTATTGCGACGCATGCGACGGAACGGCTTTCGTACCGTGTGCTTGTTGGTTGGAGCGCGTTCCAATATGGCGGTGGTTCGTATGATGACAATGCGTTCACGTACACGGCTTCGCTCAATTGGAAGTTGGAAGATACGTGGAATGTGATGTTGATGGCAGCGCGTTACTATCAGCCGGCAGAGCGTGAATATTCCGCGGCACTTTTGTCGGATGCGCTCAGCTTTGGTGTTGCGCATACGATGATTCGCGGCAAGTTGAATGCGACGTTGGATTTTGCGTATCGTCATGAGCAGCATGTTTGCTCGGCGTATACGAGCAGCGATTACGATGAGGACATCCTCACGGCGCGGTTTGGTTTGAACTATACAATTAATCGTTACATCTCGGTGTATGGGCGTATTGAGTACCAGACGATGTTTGTGAATCGTGGTGGCACGACGTCTAACAATGAGTATGATTATGATCGGTGGCGCGGGACGCTTGGCTTCCGTTTGACGTACTAACGTGCAGAAGTTTGCTTCAAAATACGGGACTGCGGCGCATCTGGCTTTATTGACGGTCGCGCCGCTTTTCCTGTTGCCCTATTTTACGATTGCCGAGGTTGGGCACTTCATCATTTGGCTTTCGGTGGTTTCGCTTTTCTGGGTTTTCTTGGGGCCTTCGCGGCGTTCGGGCGAGACGACGATGGATTCGCGCTATCGTGTTTTGGATGGTGTGGTGCGTGATCCGCTTTTTTGGTTTTCGGTTGCCGTTGCATTTTTTGCTTGGATTCAATGGCTCAATTCGGGGATTCGGATTGCGTATGACGCGGCGGCGCAAACGTGGTCGATAGCAAAGCCGGCGCTTGAAAACATACCTGGCAGTGCGGGTGATTCGGGCTTTTTGCCGATGGCGGCTTCGCTTGCGATGATTGTTCTTTTTACGGGGATTCGGCATTCGTTGGGGCGGCAGGCGCGTATGTCGTATGCGGTGATGGCGTCGATTCTTTCGGGGGTCGCGGCAATTGTTGCGGTGCTGGCGCTCAACTTTGGGGCGGCGGGTCCGAACTGGATGCTTCTTTGTGATTATCGTGTTCCGAGTTTTATTGGTACGACGTTTGGTTTGTTCTTTTTGGGGAGTCTTGTTGCGCTTTTTGGTGCGGTTGAATTTTCTTGGGTTCGCGGCGAACTTTTGTTGGTGATTGCGCTGTCTGCGAATGCGTTGGGGCTTGTGGCGTTTGCGCCCGCGGCGACGGTGCTTGTTTTCTTCGCGGCATTTATTTTGATCATGTTGATTTCGTTTGTTTTGACGCGGCGTTTGATGTCGGGGCCAGGGTCATTTCGTTGTGCGCTTGCGATTGTACTTGCGGTGGGAACTATTGTTTTCTTTACGGTGACCGCGGCAAAAACTTCGCCTGTTGGGATGCGCGTTCAATCGGCCCTTGCTTTGTTCCCATTCCCTGACAACTTCTTCAAACTTCGCGCGGCACTTTCTTCTTTGTCCTTCACGATTTGGAAGAGTTCGCCTTGGGACGGCACGGGGCTTGGTTCCTTCCCGTTGGATCTTCGTTTTTATGCGACCGCGGCAGATTGGGCGATTATTGATCCTGCGCAAAAGGCGGTGTTGAGCGCGTGGTGGCAACTTCTTGTTGAGCGTGGCATCACGGGCGGGGTGATGTTTGCGGTTGGTTTTGCGTTTCTTTTGTGGTCTTATTTCTATCGTCTTATCAGGTCGTTCAAGCGTATCTCGTGGCATCCGCTTCACATCTTGGGGCCCTTTGCGCTTTTGGCGATGGTTGCGATTTCATTTGTTGATTGTTCACTTTTGCGTGCTGATGTGCTGGTGACGCTCGTTGCGTTCCTTGCGTTGTCTGCCGCGGATTTTCCAGCGCCGCTTCCACGTACGGAAGAGGCGGGAGACGCGGGCGAGACCTCACACACCCAATCGAAGAAGAAGGAAGACGAGAATGGCCGATAAACCAATTTACTACGGTGGCAACAGCTCCTCCAACATGCCCTACGGAAGCACTTCCGGCAAGGGCCCGATGTACTATGGTGGGCGCACGCCCTCCTATTATGGCAAGTCGCCCGCCTATTATGGCGCGGGTTCGCACTATGGTGCTTACGGCTCGCCCGCATACGGCGGTGGCAATGGTGGCCCTGACGAGTCCAGTGTCATCGGCCGCCTCACAATCGGCCGTCTCCTCCGCGTCATTTCTCAGCGCTGGCTTTCCATTTTTGTCTTTCTCTTGGTGGGCCTTGTTATCGCCCTCGTTGTCTATCGTATTTCGCCGACGATCTATGAAGCCACGAGCGAATTCACGGTCGACATGCGCCGTTCTATGGGCAACACCACAAGCCGCGGCGCGGACATGACGCCTGACTTTGGTAATACCTACACCGAAATTTTCAACACGCGTATTTCCGATTGGCGCAGCGAGAAGATCGTCACCAAAATCATCCAGCAATACCGCGCCAATCACACCGCCTCAACTGTCTCGGAAGATGAAATTATTGAGACCTTGAATGGTTCCAAGCTCGACCTCCAGCGCAACTCGCGCATCATCACAATCACGGTTCGCTCGCGCACGCCGGAACTTGCCTCAGCTCTTGCCAACGCTTACGCCGAAGCCATTGAATCCTTTACGGATGAAGAAAACAAAATCCGCTGCGATAAGGCCGTCGCGCAAGTTCACGGCAACGTAGAAAAGCGCCGCCGCGAAGTTGATAAAATTTCGAAGAACCTTCTTGACTTCCGTACCGCCAACAAGGTCGATAACCTTCGCTCTTCCCGCGACACAATTCAGCAAAGCCTTTCCAAAACGACTGGCGATATTCTTTCGCTTGAAACGGAAGAAACCCAGCTTGTCGAATGGGAAAAAATGTTGGCCGCGGTGCAGAAGGATCCAGAGAACTACGGCAACCTTTCAACGGGCGTCCCGCGTGCACAAGAAATCGCGACCGAATATCGCGCATTCCAGGATGCTCAAAGTGAATACCAAACCTTGCTTGTTGTCTACACGGATAACCACCCAGAGGTTGTCGCGAAAAAGAAACTTCTTGAAATCACCAAGCAGCGTTTCATTGATTCTGCCACGCGCGCTCTCTTGACGGGACGCTCCATGTTACAAGTCACACGTAACCAGCTTGCGAACCTTCGCGCCAAGCAGGATGAACTCCGTACAGAGCTTGCGTCCCTTGAACAGCGCATCGTTTTGGCCGAGTCGGGGCTCTCACAACTTGAAACGGAACGCGAAGTTGCGAACCGTGTTCTTGAAGGGCTTATCATGGATGAAAACCAACTTCGTCTCGAAGCAGAAGCCCATAACGAAATCGTGCGCGTTGGCCGCCCCGCAAGCGTCCCGACCAAGCCCGTCCTCCCCAATCCACTTATCATTTTTGGCGCGGGCGTTGTCCTTTCCATTATGCTCGGCGTACTCTTCGTCCTCATCATGGATAACCTCGAGGACACAATCGTCAACATTGCCGATATCGAAGGGCGCCTGGCGCTCAAAGTGCTCGCCGTCCTTCCTCACGTCCGTCGTAAAAAGCGTGAACAGGTCGCGCGCTTCACAATTGAAGATCGCTATTCACAATTCTCTGAAGCTGTTGCCGCGCTCCGCAATCTTCTTGATTCGCCGCGCTACGAATCGATGTCGCATTGCATGTTGATTATTTCAACTCAGCCAGGCGAAGGCAAGACGATTACCTCCACCTCGCTCGCGATTACCTATGCTCAGACGGGCAAGAAGACGCTCCTCGTCGACTTCGACCTTCGCCGTCCGCGTGGACTTTCCGTCTGGGACTTGAAACTCGAAAAGGATCGTTCCTTCTCGCACGTCCTTCAGAGAGCAAACGATGAAGGCTCAACGCCCGACTTTGCCAAGCTGACAAATGCCGCGCCCATCCCGAACCTCGATGTCATTTCTTCGCTTCCGCCCGAAGGCATTTCGCCCTCGACCATTCTCGGTTCGCGCGTTGTTTCCGACTTCTTTGAATGGGCTCGCGCGAATTACGAACGTATCATCGTGGACTCGCCGCCGTACGGTCTTGTCGGCGACGTCGTCTCGCTCGCGATGCATGCGGATTCGGCTATCATTATGTGTTGCCCAGACCGCACGCACTTCAAGCCCATTCAGTACTGCGCGCGCAGCTTGACAGAAGCGGGCGCAAATATCCTCGGCGTCGTTGTCAACGATATTCAAGTCTCGAGCGTGTCGGCCTTCACGCCGCAGCAACATCACCATAGTGGCTACGGCTACGGAAATGGTTACGGTTACGGCTATGGTTATGGTTATGGCTATGGGTATGGCGATGCAGGCAAGAAGAACCGCAAGTCCCGCCACAAACATCCGGAAGACCAGCCGTCCAAGGCCTCCGCGCCGCAAAGCGAACAGGCTCCGCAAGAACCAGATTCAAAAGGACTTTCCGACGATGAGTAACAAGCGTTGTATCGTGACGGGCGGTTGCGGCTTCATCGGCTCCGCTCTCGTGCGCCACTTGGTTCGCGACAAATCTGCCGCGGTCCTCGTCATTGATAAGCTCACCTACGCGGGTGTGCGCGAGTCCCTCAAAGAAGTCGAAGGCCGCTACGAATTCCTTCAGGCCGATATCTGCGACCAAGCCGCGATGGACAAGGCTTTCACGTCCTTCCAGCCGGACACCATCTTTCATCTCGCGGCAGAATCTCACGTCGACCGTTCCATTGATGGTCCGGGCGAATTCATTTGCACCAACATCGTTGGCACCGCGACACTTCTTCAAGCCGCCCTCACCTATTGGCGCGCGCATCCATCCTTCGTCTTTCAACATATTTCAACCGACGAAGTTTACGGTTCGCTGGGCCCGACCGGCTACTTTACCGAGAAGACGCCCTACGCGCCGCACTCGCCCTATTCGGCCTCGAAAGCCTCGAGCGACCACCTCGTTCGCGCGTGGCACGATACCTACGGCCTGCCAACTCTTATCACCAACTGCTCCAACAATTATGGTCCTTACCATTTCCCGGAGAAGTTGATCCCCCTCATCATTCTCAATTGCCTCGAGTCAAAGCCCTTGCCCGTCTACGGAAAAGGCGCCAACGTCCGCGACTGGCTCTACGTTGATGACCACGTCCGCGCACTTTGCCTCGTCAATGAGAAGGGCACCCCTGGCGAAACTTATAACGTCGGCGGCCACAATGAACGGACAAATCTCGAAGTCGTCCAAACGGTCTGCGCAATCCTGGATGAACTCCGCCCGCGCCCCAACGGCGCACACTATGCGGACCTCATCACTTTCGTTACCGACCGCCCTGGACACGACCTCCGCTACGCCATCGATCCCACAAAACTCATGACGGAACTCGGCTGGAAGCCCCAGGAAAACTTTGATTCCGGCATCCGCAAAACCGTCCAGTGGTACCTTGATAACGAATGGTGGTGGCGGCCAATCCATGAGAATCGCTACACGGGAACACGCCTCGGCCAGGCCCGCTAACGGATAATCTCCTAATTTGATAAAACGTCTCATTCCGCGGCACTTTTTCCGCGGAACCGTTTTATTCACCCTCCCCGCCTTGGAAATTTACCTTTTAACCCCATTTAATTTGTAGCTACACCCGGTGCAACTCACACTTACACCCGGTGCAACTTGTACTTGGACCT
>CAVGIZ010000030.1:5672-7167 GCA_963629255.1 Anaerovoracaceae bacterium | reverse complement strand
CCGCGTCCAGATGGAATCACGAACGGCGCCTTGCCAAACTTCCAAAGGCGCGCGGCCATCCACGCACGGTCGGCGGCCGGGAACATTTCCGCGGTGGAGCTCACCTTGTTATAGCCCATGCCGCCGCCCAGTTCAACAATTGCGTCCGCGCAAGGAATGTGGGACATCGGTTCGGCTGGGGACGAACGTTCCAAGGGCGCGCCAATCATGAAAGAGGGCAGGTTCGAGGCCCAAAACCAAAGCCACGTCCAACCGCAAAAGGTGACGATCCAACTCGCCTTGCGATGATGCAAACGATAGAGGACCGAGCCTGCAATGAGAATCAAGATTCCCATCATCAGGGGATTCAGGAAAAAGAAAACGAGCTTGTTGATGTAGTACATAGTTTTAGCCGAGAAGGTCGGGACGATTTTGTTCAGTCAGTTTGCGCGCTTCAGATTGTTTCCAGGCGCTCGCTTTTTGGTGATCGCCATCGATCAAGACTTGTGGAACGGCCATGCCGCGGAAGACAGGCGGGCGCGTATATTGCGGTGCTTCGAGGAGCCCTTCGCGGCCAAAGCTTTCGCTCGCAGTCGCGGCAGGTCCACCGCCCAACACGCCTGGCAAAAGGCGCACCGTGGCATCCACCATTGCGGCCGCGGCAAGTTCCCCGCCCGTCATCACAAAGTCGCCAATCGAAACTTCATCCGTGGCGAGCGTGCGAATGCGCGCATCAAATCCTTCGTAATGCCCACACATGAAAACGAGATGTTCCGCCGCGGCAAATTCTTCCGCCAAGCGTTGATCAAACTTGCGCCCCGCGGGCGACGTCATCACTACGCGCGTGCCAGTCGGCAATGGCCGCACCATGCCGACGCGACTTTCCACCGCTTCGAACCATGGCTCGCATTTCATCAGCATGCCAGGCCCGCCGCCATAAGGCTTATCATCCACCGTGCGGCGCTTATCGTGTGTGAAATCGCGAAGGTCGAGAATGTTAATTTCTGCCGCGCCTTTCGTGACGGCACGTGCCACCATCGACTGTTCCAAGAAGCCGCGAAACATGCCGGGCTGCACGCTGATGATGTCAACCTTAAGCGCGACCATACGTCCTCCGCTCCATGAAGAAAACCTTATCCCCCACGCGACACCGCGGCGCTTTGAACGTAACCCAACTGCCGCGCTCGGCCACCTCGACGACCTCCTCATCGCGGCGCATTTCCCCGAGCTTCATGTCCACGACGCCCGTCGTCATTCCATGAATTTGGATTTCATCGCCTGCGCGAAGCGCGTGGTCTTGAATCTTGACTTGGACAATCCCCGCCTTCAAAAAGTAGTCAATGACGATGCCGGCGTGACGCTTCACCGTCGTTGCAAGCGAATCTTCACTATCGGTAAATTGGTCCACGCCAGGCCGCCCAAAGTACATCCCGCGCGAAAATTCACGATGGAAAACTTTCTTCACTTGCTCCATCAATTCGTCTTGCAAGTCTTGCGTGTAGCGCCCTTCGGCGAC
>CAVGIZ010000030.1:0-5380 GCA_963629255.1 Anaerovoracaceae bacterium | reverse complement strand
TCATGGCTCATAAAGCAACGTCCCGATTGCGCGACGCATTGCGCACCATGCACAAAACATTCAACCTCCGCGCCCGTCTCTTCAATAATTTGTGCGACCTCAAGAAGCGTGCATTCGCGTGCCAGCACAACGCGCTGGGCACCTTGCGAAATCACAAACTTGACCGCGGCAGAATTCGAAAGTGAAAGTTGCGTCGAGGCATGAAAGGGTACGCCCGCTTCTTTACAAAGTGCCATGACGCCCCAATCCGCGACGATGAATGCATCGACATAATCTTTGGCCGCGGCAATTATTTGGCGCGCCCTCTCTTCTTCGCCTTCAAACATAATTGCGTTCAAGGTGAGATAGGCTTTGGCGCCGTACGCCTTGCAACGCCGCGCGATTTCAGGCAAGTCCGCTTCCTTGAAATTGATGCCGCTTCGCGCGCGCATATTGAATGTGCCAAGCCCAAAGTAGACGGCGTCCGCGCCTGCATCCAGCGCCGCTTGCAAGCAAATGAAATCTCCTGCTGGAGCCAATATCTCAGGCTTCTTCATCATGCGCCCCGCGCCTCCGTCCGTTCAATAATTCCGCCGCCAACCACTTCTTCCCCACGATAAAAAACAGCACTCTGCCCTGGCGCAACACCCGCAATCGGCGCGGCACATTTCACATACGCCCCGCCATCCCACACGACTGGCCCTTTCACATCGCCCGCGCTACGCACCTTCACCATCAACTCCTCGTCCGCGGCAATTTCCGTGAGCTTCACGACATCGCGTAATTCAATCTGAAAGCAATCGATTCGATCGCGAAAACCAATGACGACTTCATTTCGCGCGGCATCCAGCCGCACCACATAATAAGGCGTGCCGCCGCCAATGCCAAGCCCTTTGCGCTTGCCGACCGTGTAATGCCAAAAGCCATTGTGATGCCCGAGGACCTTGCCCGTTTCATCCACAATGTTGCCCGGCAAATCTGCCGCGTTCACAATGGCCATCGGGTCGCCCCCGCAAAAATCTTGGCTATCGTGTTTATCCGCGACAACAAAACCAAACTGCCGCGCTTTTTCGCGCACCTCATCCTTGCTCATCGCACCCAATGGAAAGAGGGTCCGCGCGAGAACATCCTTTGCAACGCGATACAAAAAGTAGCTTTGATCCTTGCCGCGATCTTTGCCACGGAAGAGACGCCCATCTTCCAGCCGCGCATAGTGGCCTGTCGCAAATTTGTCGCAGCCGAGTTTCTCAAAAGCATATCGCGGCAAAAGATTGAACTTCACCATTTCATTGCAACGAACGCACGGGTTCGGCGTGCGACCCGCAAGGTACGTTTCGCGAATGTATTGAAGAACGTGGGTATTCCATTCTTGGGCGAGGTCGACGACGTGGAATTCAATTCCAATTCGTTCAGCGACTTGCCGCGCATCCGTAATCGATGTTTCTTCGCCGTCGCGTCCAAGGGCCATCGTAACGCCAACGACGTCATGGCCGCGCTCCTTCAATAAAAGCGCGGTCACTGCGGAATCAACTCCGCCTGAAACACCGACCGCAATCTTCACTGAATCTGCACCGTGCGCGTCTCGTAATGGCCGGGTTGCCACGTGCGCACAACCGTCCCATTCGCCTGCACCGTATCCACATAGCGCCCTTCAACCCACACGTTCTGCGTCTGATAAACAGGCTGCTGAACGACCGTTACGGGTTGCTGCACAACGACTGGTTGAACAACGGAAACAGGCTGCTGGACCACGACCTGCTGCTGCACGACGGGCGTTTCCACAACCACCTTCGTCGGTTCATCCACAAGGCTCGCGGCCAATCCCGCGACCGCGCCGCCCACAAAGCCTGGCCAAAAATTTTCGCCGCCCTTGCCCCACGAACTCTTCTTTTCGTGACGCGGCTCTTGACGCGGCTGCGCCTTCGCTTGATGCTTCGGCTCTTGGCGCTTGGCCTGATGTTGTTGCTGCGGACCCTTATTTTGCGGGGCGCGCTGCATCTGTTGGGGTGCGCCGCCCTTGCCACCTGCGCCGCCTTTGCCACCGCCAGGGCCGCCATTGCCAGGCTTCGCAATTGCTGTAGCAGCGATGAGCCCCAGACCCAACGCCACACAAACTTTGACCATCTTCATTGTCATCGTCTTCATTGTAGTAACCTTTCTTGTCTTGTGCCGTATATTATACCATATTTTTGCCGCGGATGGAAGTCAGAAAAATGCAATCCACACCGCACACGCCCCCAGCAAAATTGACATCACCAAATCTGCCGCGTGCTCATAGCGTACAAAGAAATGCCGCAGAAACGACCCCGCCAGCAGCCATGTCAAATTCGCACCTGGCCCTGCCAAAATCAAAAGTGCCGCGACCGCAAACAAATCTACTAGCCTCTCCGAATACGGCAACACAAACGTTGCATACACCGTAAGCTCATACAAAATAATCTTCGCATTCGTCGCCTGCACAATAAACCCCGACCAAAATGTGCACGCCCTCCTCCCCTTGCGCGCCTTCTCACGCGACTTATACATCCTCACCGCCAGCCAAAAAATATACGCCGCGCCCACATACTTCAAATACTTCACATACGCGCCAAATGCCACGCCAAACGTATGCATCGCCAACACACACAACGTCGCGGCAAAAATAAATCCAGCGAGTAACCCGCACCACATCCTAAGCGCCGCGCGCCGCCCATGCCTAAGCACCATCGCAAACGCAAATAAATTCGCGGGTCCAGGCGAATACCCAACCAAGAAAATCGAAAGCAAAAGTGCAGGCAATAAATTAAGCGGCATGCATCAATCCTTATTCAATCGTCACCGCGGCAGAACCCTTTTTCCTAATGTACGCCGTGCCATAGCCCTTGCCGCTAATCACCACGCCCGCCACCTTCACCGAATTTGATTTAATCTTATTCCCATTCGCCGTATACGCCTTGAACGACCCTGTGAACGTATTTCCCTTCGCCTTGTACGTCAGCTTCAATCCGCCCGGATTCTCCCCCGCCTTCGATTCATCAAGGACGCCTTTCTTCATCGTAATCTTCCCCGCCTTCGGCAACACCCACTTCGTCCCCGCGGCAGAAATTTTTACGCCATTCGGAAAATAATCCGCATACGTCGAATCGCCCAACACCGTCGAAAAAGGCGTCCGCTCCAAATAAAATGCCGCATTCCCTGCCAACGCACGAGCGTACCCAACAACTGGATCCACAACGGCCCCATCCACCTTCAACGTCTCCGAATTCAATACATCCATCGTCACCAGAAATGTCATCCCCTGCTTCGTCAAAATAATCGGCACCGAACACACCGAACCATCCACAATCAACGTCGTCGTCGCGCTCACTTTCGTCCCATCTGCCATCATTCCTGCAACCTTCGTCTTACCCTTCGACCCAATCGTCAGCGTCAAATAATTCCATCCTTCCTGCGCGAAATATTTCTTCCACGCCATCGCAAAATTGCCGCGCGATGAAAGCTTTTTCAATACTGCCGCCGACGTCTCCTTATCGCTCGTATCCCTCGACGAGAAAATATCCTTCGCCCCCGAAATGGTGTACTCCCCATATGTGCCTTTTATATTTTGCGCGCTGAATTGCAACGCTAAACTCGTATCCGCAAACGTTGCCACGCCATCCTTAAATTCGCCGCGGATTGTCTTTTTCTTTTGCCCCGCAAGCGTCACATAGGCCGTCAACTTGGAAATCCCCGTACGCGAATTCGCCTTCCCCACCTTCACTTGAATCGTTCCCGCCAGCGATGTACCCGATGTTTTTACTTCCCCATTGAACACCGTCGCGGTCGCAAATGAAAGCGGTTCTTCCACTTCAATCCACTCTTCCCCATCCACATATTTCTCCGCACGAAACGCCGCCACCGCGGCAAAATTATTTTCAAGCGTCCGCGTGTTATCATGCGTTGCATCCCCAACAGCCACATCTTCATACGTGTAATTCGGCGATGAAAAATACGGCACCGAATAATACGTGTTGCCATACCCATCCGTATTGTACGCCATAATCGTGTAATACCCCACATCATCCGCATAAAAATAATACCCCGACGAATACTTATAATACTGCGGACCACAATTACTCTTCTGCGCCATCTTATCCGAATGCCCCGCGCCCATATTATGCCCCACTTCATGCGTCATCGTATGCCCTTGTTCCACAGCCCGCACCGCACAACACGAATACGCATTATCCGCAAAGTACGACAAATTCTCGCTATCCAACGAAAATCCCGAACCCGTCGTCCCATACTCACTCCCCGTATCCGTCAAAATACACACAATATCCGCGCCCACCGCCTCGCGCATCAATTGTATATTTCCCCATGCATATCCATTCCACGTTGTATCCTTCACAATCGCCGTCAACAAACTATCGAACGATGCGCCCTCATCTTTCTTGCCCGAACCTGAAATCGTCTTCACCCCCACAAGCCGCACGCGAAACTTTTTATCCAGCCCCGTACTCGCCAAAGCCGAATTAATCTTCTGCACACTTACCACCGCAAAATTTGTCACGCCCCCATTCAAATTCGCCCACTCCGCCCCCAACTTGTCATATACAACCAAAATATCCACACACGTCGTATTCGTCGCCGCCCCATCTTCTTCCGCCACTTCATTCATCAACCGCGGCACATTTTTTGCCGCGCTCGGAACCTCAACCTTCAACTCCTCACAATTCTGCGCCTTCTTGCTCTTCTCTATTTCCTTAATTAATACGCCCTCCGCCGTCGAATAAATCGTGTAAACTTTCCCCGACTTGAACGATTGCACATCCACCTGTAACCCATCATCCGTCTGATACACCACCGCATTGCAAATACCCTCATACCCCGCCACACTCGCCAAGAAACTTTTCCCACCCAAAGGCGACGGCGTCTTCTCCACAAGCGTCATATGCAACACCACATCATCAAAGAGCGCCAGTTCCAATTCATCCCCAACTTCAAGCCCCTCGACCGCCGTCCGCCCAGCTTCCAAATTGACACGCCTCAGCACCCCATCTTCCGTCTGCACCGATTGCAATACTTGAAGATGCGTAGAAGAATTCGCCGCGACCGCGGCACTTTTCTCCCGCAAATCAAGGCTATAATTCGCCGCACCAGCAGAAATCGAAAAAACTGCCGCGCCGCACAAAACCAAACTCTTCAATGTCATGTTCGTATATTTCATAAGTACTGACCTCCTTGAACAGCCTACATTATACCATAATTCCGCTGGAATTTCAACCCCCCGCGGCAAATTTTTTCAAGAGCTCAGTTTGTGCTGGTATTTTGGACAAAGATATGTTCCCCAGGAAATTGATTTGGGAATGATGTTTTTAGAGCGCTGATTTTTTGCAAACGAACAGCTAGACGAAAAAATTCAGGCTTGAAAATTTATTTT
>CAVGIZ010000029.1:0-16316 GCA_963629255.1 Anaerovoracaceae bacterium | reverse complement strand
TGATCTTTGACAATTGAATTTGAGTTGATCCACTTTTCATGAAAAGTGGATTGGGCATAGCGCGGCAGATTTTTTGTTGCGAAAAGTTTCGTCCCACTTTTCATGAAAAGTGGGGCAGGCTTGTTTTATTGGGGTTGGCGCATGGTCAATCCACAATTCATGAAAAGTGGATTGGGTTAGGCGCGGCAGTTTTTGTGCTGGTGAGGGTTGAAATCTGCCGCGGGGATGATTAGGGTAAGAGCTTGAATTCGGTGAAGGCGTTGCGGTCCAGGTCGCGGCAAATGCCACGAGTTGAAAGACGTTGCCATTCGATTTTACCGTCCCCTTCTGCACGAATTCTGCCGCGGCTCAAGTTGCCTTTCGGCGTCGTGCCAGGGATCAAGTACGAAGCGGGTAGGAAGAATTCGGCGGTCCAGGCGGTGGGCGTGCGCGCGGTGGCGCATTGCATATCGGAGGGCTCGAGTGTGATGCCATCGCACGAGGCTTGGATGCGTGCACCGTAGTCGAGGATGATTTGATAGCAGGCGCCTGTTGTTGTACCTGTTGGGTCGAAGACAAGTTTGAGGATATTGCGAGAAGGTGGGTCTTCGACGATGGGTGCGTGAGGATTGAGCGCGTTGAGGCCCGCGGCAGAATCGGGGCAGGTGAAGGCGAAGTAGAGTCCGTTTGTGGTCCATGCGGTTTGGACGGTTGCGGCGTAAGGCAAGGCGTTGGTGGCTTCATCGTTCCAGGAGACGAAGGTGCTGGGCGCGGCGGTTTTCCAGATCTCTTCGTTGAGGTTGCCATCGATGCGCGGCAGATTTTGTTCGTCTGCGTGAGTAAAATTGAGGGGCGCAGGTTTGATGCCTGAAGCGAAATTATCGGCTTCGTTGAAGAAGCGGTAGAAGCCTTGAGAGTACCAGAGGATGCGATTTTGAGCGGCTTCATCCGCGGCAGATTTTTGCCACGCTTCATTGAAGAGCGCGCGCATTTCGCGAATGGTTTCGGGTGGATAGGAGATGGTGAAGACGTTTTCGTCGGTGCACGAATCGTTGGGCCAGGGGCGTGCCCAGCCTTGTTCTTGGAGGGTGAGGAGGCGGCGCATGGGGTCGGCTGCGGGGCCGAACATGTGGCGGCAGAAGGCATCGTAGATGGCGTCGACGTTGGTGTCGGGGTTCCAAAGGATGCGGAGGTAGAGGTAGGTATCGAGCGAGAAGCGGACGCGGTCGGACGAGGAGCAGATGAAGGTGCCGGAGGAGTCGCGGCGGATTGCTTGGTAGTGGGATTGGATGAGGTGGCCGATGAGGTAAGGGGCGTCGGTGAATTCAGCGGGCCAGCAGAGGTAGTGCCAATTGATGACGGGGCGGCCGGTGGTGCGGGCCCAGGCGTGGATGAGGGATTCTTCGCGGGCGCGAGTGACGGGGTTTTTGAGGAGCGCGAGGCCTGGCATGGTGCAGACGGTGGCTTCGACGTTGGAGAGCGAGGTGAAGTCGAGGGCTGGCGGGAGGACGCAGGTGTTGATGTAGGGGAGGATGAGGACGAGGTAGTCGGGGTGCGCGAGGCGGGCCCAGGTGGCGAGGCGCGTGGCGAAGTGTGACCAGAGGAGACGCGAGGCGGAGGCGGAGGTGCCGAGGTGTTCGTTGATGGTGGCGCGGCAAGTTGGGCAGGCGCAGGCGACGATGGTGTCCCAAGGCGAGATGGTGATGGTTTTGTGGGCGGTGTCGACGATGCCGCCGGAGTCACGTTGACCCGCGATGTGTTCGTCGATGCGTTGGCGGTAGTAGGCGAGTGTTGCGGGATTAGAGTAGCAGAGGAGAGGTGAGGCGGCGCGGGTGCCATCGGGCGTGAGGGCGAAGATTTGCGGGAGGCGCGCGACGAGATTCGTGTCGCGATACCAACGCGAAGGTTGGTGGACGTGGATGGAACCGCGATGGGAGGTGCCGACTTTGGCGAGGCGCGCGAAGTCATGCTTCATGTAGTCGGAACCGAGAGTGCGATAGTTGAAGATGGGTTGATCGGTGTAATCGACGCGCGGGAGGATGAGGTCGCCTGTGAGGTGCGGGATGAAGGCGGCGTGGGCGTTGGGGTCATCGGAGTAAATGCGCTCGCCGAGGAAGCGTTCGCAGAAGTCGTAGACGGCGTAATCAGCGCGGCCGAGGAAGTGAAAAGAGTCGTCAGTTGTGGATGCGAGGACGCGGAAGGATTCGGGATGCGATGTGGGTGTATGGGTTGCGGCGAGGGGCGAGGCAGTGCCGAGGTAGAGGCCAGGGGCGTTTGTGACGGCTGAAAAAGCGCGGACGATGGAAGGCCGTGCGCCCAGCATTTTTTCAAGTGTGGATGCGAGATGAAGTGCCGCGGAAAAGGTGCGCGACGAATCTTCGGTGTAAATTGTGAGGCGCGAGAGATCTGCCGCGGAGATGCGGATGGGCGTTGAGGAAAGCGTGCGGACGGAGGTGAGCGGTGTGAGGTCGGGGGCGTAGAGGTCGGCTGTGTAGACGCTCTTACTGTGGTCGAGTGTGAGGCACGCGGCGCACAGCAAGAGAGGAAACAAACTTATCCACTTGAGGGACCTCACAGGACACCTTTGAAGCGTTCGATGGCTTCCAAAACGTTCGCGCGCGAATTGAACGCGGAGATGCGAATGTAGCCTTCACCAGCCTTGCCAAAGCCTGCGCCCGGAGTTGTGACGATGTTTGCGTTGGCGAGGAGGCGGTCGAAAAATTCCCAGCTGTCGCCTTTGACATCGACCCAAACATAAGGCGAATCGACACCGCCCGTGACGGTGTAGCCGCGCGCGGCGAGGGCTTCGCGGATGAGCTTGGCGTTCTCGAGATAGAAGTCGATTGTGGCCTTTGTTTGGGCGCGGCCTTCGGGTGTGTAGATGGCCTCGGCGCCGCGTTGGGTGATGTAGCTTGCGCCGTTGAATTTGGTCGTTTGGCGGCGCGTCCACATGGGGCGAAGTTCGACTTTGTGGCCGGTCTCATCGCTGATGACGAGGTCGCGCGGGACGACGGTGTAGCCACAGCGGATGCCGGTAAAGCCGGCAGTTTTCGAGTAGCTGCGGAATTCGATGGCACATGTGCGCGCGCCCGTGCATTCGTAGATGGAATGCGGGATGCCGGGCGTACGGATAAAGGCTTCGTAGGCCGCGTCAAAAAGGATGAGGCGATTGTTCGCGTTGGCCCAATCGACCCAGGCTTGAAGCTGGGCTTTTGTCGCGACCGCGCCCGTGGGGTTGTTCGGATAACAGAGATAAACAACGTCCGCATTGAGCGAGGAATCGGGCGTGGGCACGAAAGAATTTGCCGCGGTGCACGGAAGAAGCGTAATGTCGTGGCGGCCTGCCATTACGTTCGTGTCGACGTAGACGGGATAGACCGGGTCGCCCACCGCAATTTTGGCATCGGACGAAAAGAGTTCTTGGATGTTGCCGCAGTCGCACTTCGCACCATCGGAGACGAGGATTTCATCCGCGGCGATGTTCATGCCGTGAGCTTGGAAATCTTGCGCGGCAATTTTATCGCGGAGGAATGCGTAACCTTGTTCGGGACCATAGCCGTGGAAGGCGTCGCGACTGGCTTCATCGTCGACGGCTTTGTGCATCGCGGCGATGACGGCGGGGGCGAGAGGTTCGGTCACGTCGCCGATGCCGAGGCGAATAATTTTTGCCGCGGGATTCTTCGCTTGGTGTGCCGCCACGCGATGCGCGATTTCGGCAAAGAGGTAAGTCGGTTTGATTTTAGCGTAATTAGGATTGACTTTCAGCATGGGTAGCTCCTGTTGTTTCGTTTTCGTTCTGATGAGTATGATGATGATGGTGGTGGTGATGATGGTGATGTTCTTCGGGAACAGGATCCACCTCTGGTTCTTCTTCGGTTGTGTTGATGTGTGGGAGGAAGCCATCAATTGCGGCAAGTTCCGTCAAGAACATGGTGAGGATGGCGGGCGAGCGCAAGGGACAGTCACCAAAGGCGTGGACGCACGTTGCGATGGCCGTCAGGAGGATGCAAAATGCGGGGGCTGGCAAGGCGAAGAGGGATTGCGGCGGCGGCAGGCGTTCGGACTTCTTTTGGGCGAAACGTGCCGTGACCGAGAGTGTGCGCCAGGCGGTTGCGACAGGCAAGAGCAAGAGGAAAACGACAAGCGCAAATGTGCCGAGCCCCACGAGCCCATGTTCGGTCAACATTTGAACGTAATCGTTGTGTACATTTGCCGCGCCAGTGCCGCCCACGTAATTGTGTTTGAGGTCATCTTCTGTCGCTTTCGTGATTTGCAAGTGCATAAAGCCCCAGCCGCCGCAACCAAAGATGGGATGTTCGCGCCAGAGATCGAGCGCCTGGCGCGTGAGGGCGTCGTGCTTGCCTGTTACGCGTTGCAAGACCTCGTTCGTGCTGATAGTTGAAACTTCGCGTTGCAATTCGCGCGGCATAAAGATGGACGCTAGAAGCGCGATGAGGACGAGGATGATTGTGCTATAAACACCCGAACGAACGCGCGCAGCCTTGCGCATATGAGCGAGAAACATCACAGCGGCATGAATGAAGAAAATAATTGCAAGCGCCGTTGTAAGCATAATTGCCGCGCGTGAAAGCGAGCTCATCGCGCCGATAAAGGTGATGACAACCGCAATCATCATGTAGTGCTTACGCCAAAAGAGTTGCCGACCGAGAGAGCGTCCTTCTGTATGGAGAGAATTCTCTTCTTTTGTGACTTCATCGACATGCCAACGCCACATCGCAACCGACAAGCCAAACATCGTCGTGAAATAATCGCCGCCCATATTTGAGTAGCCAAACGTTGAGAAGAAATAGGCCACACTCTGGCCATTCAGTTCAGACCAAAGGGGGCCCGGCGCGCCCATTACCTGTTGTACAAAACCAAACACCGCCAAGGCAACACCATTCCACACAATCATTTCAAGGAACATGCGCTTGCCCTTCTTTGTCAACGCATGGCGCACCGCAATCATGGCCGAGAGCGCTGGCAAATACCACAGCACCACCCCCAAGTGATGTAAACGATTCACGCAAAACGGAAGAAATGCGACAGGTGGAGTCGCCTCTGCGCCCGCCGCAATTGCCGCGGCATCACAGTTTGGACACAGCCCCGCATTCACAAATGGAATGCACAAAAAGACCAACATAAACACCGAAACCCACGTCAATGGATCGGTTCGCATCCGCGTCCACACGCGTTCACGCGCCTCGTAGATTGATTCACCTCTGTGGCGCTGCGGAAAGAAAAGCATCGTCTCGACCAATAAAAGCCAAATCCAGGGCGTTACATGCATCATCACGTCCCCGCACGTACCGCCGAACACCCACGCAAAAGCGCCAACAACTGCCGCGATTGCTATGACCGCGAAATTCTCATAAACGAATAACATGCTTCAATACCTCCTTCACGGCATCTCGCTCAGCCACCTTGCCCACGAGCTGTCCTTTCTCATAAATTAAAAACTCGCCCACGCCACCGCACAACGCCACATCCGCACCGCGCGCCTCGCCAGGCCCATTCACAACGCATCCCATCACCGCCACATGCGGAAACGCCCGCGCGTCCCCCGCCGCGCGCCGCGCCTGATACAACTTCTCCAACTCCTCCTCAACTTCTGCCGCGACCCCAAACACATCCGCCTTCGTCCGCCCACACGTCGGGCACGACGTAATCGCAGGCCCCGCATCCCGCATCCCGAGCGAGCGCAAAATCTCCATCCCCACACGCACTTCCTTCTCCGGCTTATCCGTCAGCGACACCCGTATCGTATCGCCAATCCCCTCCTCCAACAAAATCCCCAACGCCACCGAACTTCTCACCGTCCCCGGCAGAAACGTCCCCGCCTCCGTCACACCCAAATGGAGCGGACAATCCGTCATCTCCGCCAGCCTCCGATACGCCGCCAACGTCTCCCCCACATTCGACGCCTTCACCGAAATCACAATGTCGTAAAACTTCTCATCTTCAAGCATCTTCACATGCCGCATCGCCGACTCGCACAACGCCTCCGCAACCCCCAACTTTCCGCCGCGCACCGCCTCGTCCAAATCCTTCTCCAAACTGCCGCGGTTCACCCCAATCCGAATCGGCACCCCCTTCTCCGCCGCGGCCCTCGCCACCGTCCGCACATTCTCCTGCCCCCCAATGTTCCCCGGATTCAACCTGAGCGCATCCGCCCCCGCCGCGAGCGCCGCCAGCGCACACCTGTAATCAAAATGAATATCGGCGACAAGCGGCATCGCCACCTGCTTTTTCACCTCGCCCAAAACTGCCGCGGCCTCCACATCCGGCACCGTCAAACGAAAAATGTCACACCCCAACGCCTCACACGCCTTCGCCTGCGCAATCAACCCCGCGGCGTCATGTGCCTCCACATTCGCCATCGTCTGCACGCTCACCGGTGCCCCGCCGCCCAGCGCAACCTTACCGACCTTGACCGACCGCGTCTGTGTTCTCAACCACATTCGTCCCTGCCTCCGCTTTCTCAACCTGCGCCTCCTCCGGCTTCCACGTATGAATCCGCCAACTCCGCATCCCGTCCTTCACAACCAAAATCGCCATCAGCCCCATCAACAAATACATAAACACCATCGATAATCCCCCCACAATCTTCTCTGGTACACGCCGCCGAAAAATAAGCGCAATCAACGCAAACAAAATCGCCCCACCATCCAACACCGGAATCGGCAACAAATTCAACACCGCCAAGTTCATATTCAAAAACCGCATGAACCCAAGCCCATCCCACGCATCACGCCGAATCGACCCATAAATCCCTTCCGCAATCATCACAGGCCCACCGAGCGCACCCGCCACCGCCTTCATCTCCTTCGGCGTCACAAGCCCCTTCAACACACGAAAAATCGCACCCGCATCCCACGCCATCTGTTTCCACGGATTCCGATCTGGCATCCACGCCACCGCCCCCGTCTTGTTGTCGCGCCCCGCCAAAATAAAGTACCCACCCGTCACTTCGTCCTTCTTCGGCGTCACCAAAACCTTCAACTCGTCCTCGCCGCGCGCAATCACAAACTCCGTCTCCTTCCCGCCCGTAATCTGCACCTCCGTCTGCATCTCCGTCCACGTCGTCACCGCGCGTCCCCCCACACTCACGACACGATCCCCCGCCTGAATCCCCGCCTTCGCCGCAGGCCCATCTTCCATCACCGCACCAATCACCGCCGTCACCTCACCAAACTTCACACCCGGCACAACCGCCAGCACCACCGCCAAAACTGCCGCGAGCACAATGTTCATCCCAGGCCCCGCCACCGAAACCAAAATCTCCTTCCAAGCTGGAATCCGCGCCCGCTCACTCGCCGCATCCCCCTGCAACATCTTCGTCCCCTCAGGGTCCACATCCGGAATCGATACATACCCCCCAAGCGGAATCGCACTAAGGCGATACTCCACGCCCTTATACTTCCTCTTCCACAACACCGGACCAAACCCAAGCGAAAAAACTTCCACCTTCAACGCCAGCTTCAACGCCACAATAAAATGCCCAAACTCATGTATCGCAATCGTGAACGAGAACAATAACACGCACGCCACAATATACAAAATGGTCACCAACACATTCATTCTATCTTTACCTCTCTAAAAAACCTTGCGTCCACTTGGTCGCTTCCCAAACCGCGTCCAAACTCTCACACTCAATCCGCGGCGCTTTTTCCAATGCCCTCTCCACCACCGCGGCAATTTCCGTGTACCCAATCTTCCCCGCCAAAAATGCCGCGACCGCCCACTCATCCGCCGCCGCCAACACCGCCGTCGCACACCCGCCCATCGCCAGCGCCTCCTTCACCAACCTCAAGCACGGAAACCTCACCGCATCCGGCGCACGAAACGTCAAACGCCCCAACGCCGCCAAATCCAACTTCTCCCTCTTCGCCTCTAACCGCCCCGGCCACGTCAACGCATACTGTATCGCAACCCGCATATCCGGCACCGACAACTGCGCCAGCGTCGCACCATCACGAAACGTCACAAGCGAATGCACAATCGACTCCGGATGCACCACCACCTCAATGTCCTCCACCAGCACATCAAATAGCCACCGCGCCTCCAAAATCTCAAATCCCTTATTCATCATCGTCGCAGAATCAATCGTCACCTTCGGACCCATCTTCCACCGCGGATGATTCAACGCCTCCTCAACCGTCACCGCCGACAAATCTTCCGGACCATCCAAAAACGGCCCGCCCGACGCCGTCAAAATCAACTTCTCAACCTCGTCCCCACCCTGCAAACATTGAAAAATCGCAGAATGCTCACTATCCACCGGACGAAACCGAACGCCCCGCGCCGCCGCCTCTCGCGTCACAAATTCCCCCGCCATCACCATCACTTCCTTCGTCGCAAGCGCAATATCCATCCCCTTGCGAATCGCCACCAAAGTCGGCGCAAGCCCACTCATCCCAACCGTCGCCACCAAACAAATGTCCGCCTCATTCTCTTCAACCGCCCTCACCGCGGCATCTTCCCCACAATACGCCTTCGCCCCAAATTCCGCCGCAAGCGCCTCACATCTCTCTCGATTATGCAACACCGCAAGCGCCACCACACAAAACACCTCCGAATGCGACCGAATCACATCAAGAGCATTGAGCCCAATTGATCCCGTCGCACCAAGCACAATCACACGCTTTCGACTATCTCGCATAACTTGTTTGACCATATATTATACCATATTTCCGACCGCTTGTGTGAATAAATCTTTCCCAAAAACGCCGCTCACCCACGCTTCAACAACTCCTTCAAAAGCCTAGCCAATCGCGTGTCCTGCGCAAGAAATTCCTCTTCCGTCATCTGACGATACTTCTCTGGCGTAAATGAATTATGCAGCATGATGATACCCGCGCACTTTTCCATCACGTCTTTTATGTCGCCAGGTACGAACCAATACTTCTCATATGCGGAAACAGGATTGAGCGCATCATCCTGCTCCATCAAGTCCTCTTCTGGAATCGCGAACATCTCATTCTTATCAAGCCACGTGTAATCCTTTGAATCTGCCGCGCTTGCCAATGGATCAATAATCGCATTCACGCAATAATCCCAACGATACATCAGACGATTCGCATGATGACGAAAGATTTTGTACCAAAGTTTGCCGCGGCACTTTTTCGCCGCCGCAACACGCTTCACAAGTTCTTTGTGCCAAGTCTCAAGAAATACCGCGTGCGGCTCTTGGGCCGAGATGAAAGCACCATAATTGACAAGAGAGCTTTCCACTCTGCGCGCAATCATCGTCACATCCGCTTGCGAAAAACGTGCATCCAATGGCCGCGTCAAAATCGTATCAGCATCAAGCCATATACCACCATGCTTACGCAAGACGGCGCATCGAATGCAATCAGATTGCATCGCAAATGTCATCTCGCGCCAAAGGACCGCATCTTGTTCTTCCTGCGTCAAATACTCGCCCAAATTCAAATAGTCCAAAACGACGACCTCATAATTCGGCAAGCATCCTTTCCATGTCTCAAGACACAATTTGATGTAACCCGGCAAATTTGTTCGCGGTTCCCAAAAGGTAAAAACTTTCTTCATTTCCACAACCCCCATAATGGCCTCTCACGCGGAATCAATCCTTCTTTTATGAGATACTTTTCAAGCTTACGATAAATGCGATAGGCCGTCCGCCGCTTGAAAATCGCCCACGCGCCATCCGTCCCCCAACGTTCCTTATCTTGCTTCGCCCACGCCTTCTCATACGCCGCCTTTTCTTCCTCCGTGCGTGGATCGACAACCGCAACATTCGCCTTCAAATATTGGACAATCCCATCTGTATGAACCTCATGATTGAGCTCACCAAATTCAAACGTGCGATAATCAAGCCCCGCCACCGTCACACCCTCCCCAATCTCTTCCGCCTGCGCCACCTTCACATCATCAAGCTCATAAAAATAAAGCAAATCAAAACTCGCCTGCGGATACTTCTTCATCAAAATCTGCCGCGCTTCAATAAGGCTTGCATCCGTACACCGCGTACGATTTGGCATCTCAACACACACAGCAAGAATGCGTTTGGACTTAGCCAAATCCTTTTGCAAACGTTCAATACGCCGTGCATATTTCATCGCAACTTTTGGAAAGTTTTCTTCAAACGTTTTGAAGGATGAAAAGTCATGCGCAAACCCATACCCCGTGCGCTTATTGACGTAAATGTGCTTATTAAATCCGCCGCGCCGAATCGTCAAAAGTTGCAAATCTTCTGGATGAAGCCAGTCGGCAAAATCCGCCGCGATAGTCTCAGCCGCATCTTTGAATGACTGCGTCGCAACCCAATCAAATGGATACGATGCAAATTGCATCCCAGCCGCGCGCAAAGCCATCGAGCACCCACACTGCAACCCACAACTAAATATAAAATCGTATGTCTTCATCTCGTATTTCCCTTATCCTAATTTGTCTAAACCGCGGCGAATAATTTCCTTGCGAATGTGGCGATAGAGCTTATAATAAAGGCGATTGATCTTATAGCCCATCCACGTCGTCGCGTGGTATTGTGCATACTTCAAAGCCTTTTGCCGCGCAGGCCACGCGCGCCGTTCCTCTTCTGTGCGATAATCCGCCATCGCATATTCCGCAGCCAAAAACTTCCCCATCTTTTCGTTATCAATGAACGCTTCACGATTGTCAAAATAATCCCATGCCAACAAGCGCATTCCATCCTTCTCGTCATCTCGCCGCGCATCAAAATCGCGCCCACGCTCACTTTCCAAAACGAGGAAATCAAATTCAACGCCCGACCATTTCGCCGCCAATTTTTGCCGCGCTAAAATAAATTCTTCAAGCGGAATCTTTTCACACGTGGGCGGATTGAGCCACACAACCAAAACTCTCTTCGAACGTTCAATCAATGATGAAAGCCGCGCTAAGCGCCGCGCATATTTCGCTTGCACATTTGGAATCATTTCATCCAAAGGCGTGTTCCAATCGAAGTCATGTTTGAAAACAATTCCTGTCTCCACATGCCGCCAGGGTTCATGCTCCAAGTTCCATGGAACCGCATGCTTCACAAGCTTCTCTTTTTCAAACCAACCAACAAATCCATCCACCAAACCTTGCGCCCTCACGCTGGGCGTACCACCAAAAAGCCAATCACACGGAAAAGAAGCAAACTGAAGATTCGCCGCGCGCAAACTTTGCGAACAGCTACATGCCGCACCAAGCGGAAAAATAAAATCGTATTCGCGTTTCACTTTGTCCACAAATCCTCCACCCACTTCGCCGGCTTCGTCCACGTATTCAAATGGCGTCCACGATACCCTTGAATCGCCTCCGTCGGCGTGGGGTGTCCATGAAAACACAAAATCCCCGTATCCGGATTCAGCCGCGGCACCAAAAAATGATTCAACGGCCACGGATAAACACAACTACGCTTGAACGACCTCACAAAATTCGCCGGCCAAAAATGAATCTTATCAAACCCAACTGCATGCGTCATATACGCCTGCTCCGTCGTAAACTTCCTCGAGTCCATTGCATCGTCCATCTCCTTCAAAAACGTACGATAAATGTAGTCACTCTTCTCCCCAGCCTCAAACCGAAAACAGCTCGAATTCCCACAAAACGGCACCTTCCGAAATAACCGCTTCCTCAATTCCACCCAATTGCGAATGATGCAAAATTCCCCTGGCCTGTAATCAAAGAACCGATCAAGATCCCCTGTAATAATTTGGTCAATATCCAAAAACAATGTCGGCCCTTCCAACGCGGCAAATCCCTTTTCAAACACCAAAAGCTTCACATAAATATTCGGCCACTTCGAATAGTCAAACGTGAACTTCATCCCCTCAGGCTTCGCCGGAAAAGGCTGCGCGTCAATCCCCTTCTCCAACCCTGTCACATCATCCGTCACGCACACAAATCGAAACGGTCTCTTCAAATGCGCCTTCACCCCGCGATACAATCGGTTCACATACTCCGCCGAATACAACGTCCCCCACTTCAGCGTCAAAATATTGACAGTCTCGTTTTTCATTTTCTTATTTGATTGCGAGCATCGCATCAATTGCCTTCTTCGCTTTCGCGGCAATTTCTTTTGGCACCACCACGCGCGTCTTCATTTCCTTGAGCGCCTCATACAAATTCTCCACCGTCGTCTTCTTCATGTTCGGACACACCAAATTCTCCGACACAGGAATAAACGTCTTCCCTGGATTCTCTTTCCTCAACCGATGCAAAATCCCAACTTCCGTCCCAACAAGAATCGTCTGCGCATCACTTTCCCTCGCGTACTGGCACATCCCACCCGTCGACAAACGTTCATCCGCCGCATCCCGCACTTCCTTCGTGCACTCTGGATGTACCAACACCGGCGCCCCCGGATACTTTTGCCGCGCCACTTCAATCGCCTTCGCCGTCAACCGCGCATGCGTCGGGCAATACCCAGGCCACAACACATACGTCCGCCCTTCCTTCGCAGAAATGTGACTCCCCAAATGTTGATCTGGCACAAACAAAATCTCCTTATCACGCCCCACCGTCGCCATCACCTTCTCCGCATTCCCACTCGTCACACACAAATCACATTCCGCCTTCACCTCCGCCGTCGAATTCACATAACAAACAGCCACCGCCCCTGGATGTTTCGCCTTCAATTCCCTCAATTGTGCCCCCGTAATCATATCCGCCATCGGACACCCCGCACTCGCATCCGGAATCAAAACAACCTTCCCTAGATTCAAAATCGCCGCGGTCTCCGCCATGAAATAAACACCACAAAAAACAATCACCTCCGCCTCAACCTGCGTCGCCTTGCGCGCAAGCTCCAGCGAATCGCCCGTGAAGTCCGCCAAATCCTGAACCTCTCCGCGGCAATAATTATGCGCAAGAATCACCGCATGGCGTTCCTTCTTCAACCTCAAAATCTCTTCTTGGATGTTCATACCCCATATTATACCATATTTTCGCCCAACTCTCAACCCCCTTCCGCGGCACTTTTTCTCCAACACGAAAGCCCCTCGCTCCATCAAAACTGCCGCGCTCTCCCAACACAAAGAGTAAGGAGGAGGCCGCAATGTATCGCGTCCTTCTCCTCTTTATCACACGGCAAATTTGCCGCGATCAACCAATCGGCGCAACGGCAATCTTCGTCGGATGACCGTTCAAGTCAACGTCCGAACCGCCTTCCACCGCGGCAAATTTCACCTCGGTCGCCAGCGTCTCGTTCTTCACGTAGTCAAGATGGGCCTCCAATGCCGCGCGCACATCCGCGTCCGCCTCAATCTGAAGCGTAATGCGTTGCGAAACTTCAAAGTCCGCTTCCTTGCGCATCGCCTGAATGTGGCTCACCGCCTCACGTGCCAAGCCTTCCGCGACAAGTTCGGGCGTCAACGCCGTCTCAAGCCCAACCACAATCGAGCCCTCCGACGCCACGACCAACCCAGCCTTCGGCTTGCGCGTCATAATCACATCGTCCGCGGCAATTTCAATGCCCTCCACCACGCACGGCCACTTCGCCGTCGCACCATTCATCGCCGCAATCGCTGCCGCGACCGCCTTCATCTTCGGTCCACACTTCTTGCCGAGCGTCTTGAAGTTCGCCTTCAGATTCACCTCGCAAAGCTCCGTCTCGTCCGCAACGAACTGAACCGACTTCACATTGAGTTCATCCTCAATCAAGTCCTCAAGCCCCTTCACATCGCCGCCCGCAAGCTTCAACGCGCTCAACGGCTGGCGCACCTTCAAATCGTTATCCGCCCTCAAGCGCCGCCCAAGTTCCACGGCCGACTGAACATCCGCCATGCGCCGTTCCAAATCCAAATCGCGCGCCGCGGCATTCGCCGTCGGAAACTCGCACAAATGGACGGACTCCGGATCGCTCGCACCCTTCAAATTGCCGTAAATCTCTTCCGCGATGAACGGCGTGAATGGCGCGGCAACTTTCGAAAGCTGCACGAGCACATACCGAAGCGTGCGATACGCGTTCAGCTTGTCGCCATCATTCGTCGACTTCCAGAAGCGCCGCCGCGACCGACGAATATACCAGTTCGTCAAGTCCTCAATGAACTTCACAAACGGCCGCACCGCCTTCTGCAAATCGTATGCATCCATCGCCTCCGTCACGTCCGCAATCAACGTCTCCATCGACGACACAATCCAACGATCGAGCACATTCTCCGATTCGGGCTTGACGACTTCCTTATCGGCAAAGCCGTCCACATTCGCATACGTCACAAAGAACGAATACGCATTCCACCACGGAATCAGCAAGTCGCGCATAATCTGCTTGACCCCATTTTCCGAGAACTTCAAATTCTCTGCGCGCACGACGGGCGAGTAAATCAAATACAAGCGAATCGCATCCGCGCCATACGTATCCAGCATCAGCGTCGGGTCCGGATAATTCTTGAGGCGCTTCGACATCTTCTTGCCGTCCTCCGCCAAGACGAGGCCATTCACGACCACATTCTTGTACGGCGACTTACCAAAGAGCATCGTGCCGAGAAGCATCAACGTGTAGAACCAACCGCGCGTCTGGTCCAAGCCTTCCGCAATGAAATCGGCCGGGAAGAAATCCTTGAACCCTTCCTCATCTGGCTTGCCATCCGCGCCGCCCATGTAGTGCTGTTGCGCATACGGCATCGAGCCCGATTCAAACCAGCAGTCCAAAACTTCTGGCGTGCGATGATACGTCTTGCCATCCTTCTTGATGACAATCTTGTCGACGAAATGCTTGTGCAAGTCCGTCACCTTCACGCCCGAAAGCGCTTCCAGCTCCGCAATCGAGCCCACGCAAATCATGTCGCTCGCGTCCTCATCATTCACCCACACCGGAATGCAGCTACCCCAGAAACGATTCCGCGAAATATTCCAATCGCGCGCATCCTTCAGCCAGTTCCCAAAGCGCTTATCGCCCACATAATCGGGCGTCCAATGCACCTTGGCATTATTTGCCGCGAGCTTCTCGTGCAAGTCCTCAACCTTCACATACCACGCGTCAATCGCGCGATAAATAAGCGGCGTGTCCGTGCGATCACAATACGGATACGAGTGCACAATCGTCGATTGATGGACGAGCTTACCTTCTGCTTTCAAGCGCTTGATAATGTCCTTGTCGCAATCCTTGCAGAACCGCCCTTGGTACTCCGGCACTTCCGGACCAAATGCCGCGCTCGCATCCAGCGGATCCACAATCGCGTGCATCCCCGCTTCCTGGCAAACGCGGAAGTCGTCTTCACCATACGCCGGCGCAATGTGGACAAGCCCCGTACCATCATCCGTCGTCACATAGTTATCGTTCAAAACATGAAACGCGCCTTCCGCCTTCTTCGCGGCATAATACGGAAAGATCGGTTCATATTCCCAGCCCTTAATTGCCGCGCCCTTCATCTCCGCGACAATTTCATACTGCTCCGCCTTCTTGAAATAAATCGGCAGCCGCGCCTTGGCCATCACATAAATCGGCCGCGCCTCATCCGTCAAATCCTTCACGGCCACATAATCAATGTCCGCGCCCGCGCAAATCATCAAGTTCTCCGGCAGCGTCCACGGCGTCGTCGTCCAAATCAAAAGGTACACCGTCGACCCTTCCGGAAACTTCATCGCACCCGTCGTCAGCGCCTTCACCCTCACCGTCACGGTCGGGTCCTGCACGTCCTTATAATTCGAACCCGCTTCAAAGTTCGACAGCGGCGTCGACAGCTTCCACGAATACGGCATAATCCGGTGCGACTTGTAGACCCGCCCCTGATTCCACAGCTGCTTGAACACCCACCAAATCGTCTCCATGAACTCTGGATTCATGGTCTTGTAATCATGATCGAAGTCCACCCAACGCCCCATCCGCGTCACCGTCTTGCGCCATTCGCTCACATACTTCAGCACCATCGAACGGCACTGCTCATTGAACTTGTCGACGCCCAAGGCCTTGATCTCCGGCGCGCCCGAAACCCCCAGCGCGTCCTGCGCCAAAGCCTCAATCGGAAGCCCGTGCGTATCCCAACCAAACCGCCTCTCCACATATTTGCCGCGCATCGTCTGGTACCGCGGCACAATATCCTTAATCGTGCCCGCCAGCAAATGCCCATAGTGCGGTAACCCCGTCGCAAACGGAGGCCCATCGTAAAATTTGTACCGCTCTTTCCCTTCGTTCTTCTTCAGGGACTTCTCAAAAATATGACCCGCATCCCAAAACGAAAGGATATCCTCCTCCATTTTAGGAAACGCAACTTTGTTCGAAACTGCCTTAAACATCTTCTTCTAAAGCTCCAATTCAACTAGAGTTCGTATATTATACCATATTTCGGGCCTAAATACTAGCCCCTAATCCACATCTTCTGCAATTTTTTTATTTTCCCCTCGCCCCCTTGCCCCAATTTCCCCAC